>CAYVWS010000220.1:0-3783 GCA_964455535.1 uncultured Ignavibacteriales bacterium
ATTCGTACTTACAATTTCCCGCAGTCGCGCGTGACCGATCACCGGATCGGTCTGACGATTTATCAACTTTCGGACATTCTCGACGGCAATGTCGATGCCCTGATCGATCCGCTCATGCAGCATGATCAGCAGGAGCGGCTGAAGTTGGAAACTCAGACGGTGTGAGGCGATAGTGAAGTATCTCAAATTTGTCGGCGCATTTCTGTTAACCGTGCTCATGCTCTATGTCGCGCGCAAGAACTCAGTCGGCGCGCCGGAGCATTTCGAAAAGACCGACGGTAGCTATCAGTTCGCGATTGAAACAGTTCCCAAAGGAAACGAGAACGCCGACACGGTCATCACGGTCCAAGTAGCTGGTTCGTTCGACGCTGGTCAGCGGGTCATGCTTTATTTAGTTGGCAACCCCGCGGACGGCGGGCGACCCAATCCGCCGGAGATCCCCATGCATGCCGTTGCGCAGGGTTCGAACCAACACGTGGTGCGGATGCCGGTCGGGAAACGAAACGACAAAGTCTGGTACACGATCGGCGTGGTCGACAGCAGCGGACGAAAACTGGCGAGCTTTGCCCGACCCGATGGTTCGCCCTTTGTGTTGCGCTCGATCGGTCATGTCCCTCCGCCGGTGCTGATAGGGCACATTGCTTTTATTTTTGCGACATTTTTCTTTGTCGGGCTCGCGGCGATTTCGTCGCTTTCGCTTCTGGGCGGAAATACCGATGTCCGCCCCATGTCGGTCTGGTACTGGCTGGCGGCGATCTGCACCTTTGTCGGCGGATACCCGTTTGGCTTCGCAATGAATTGGTTCGCATTTGGCGGCATCTGGGAAGGTGTGCCGTTCGGTACCGACGCGACCGACAACAAAACACAGCTTCTGTTTGTCTACCTGCTCTTCATGGCCTTTGCCACTCTCGGTTCATTCACGCGTGGCAAATGCGGTCGCGACATCTTTTCGCCGCGCGTACTGGGAGTGTTCGGTCTGATCGGGTTTCTTTTCCAGCTCGGCATCTATTTGATTCCGCACTCGATACAATTCAGCGCGGCCTTGACCTACGGCGTCTGCTATGGCTTCATCGCCCTGATGCTCGTGATCTACATGGCGGGACTGCTCTCTTCTCGCGGCAAGGGACGGGCGGCATAAAGAGATGACAGCCCCGGTCGCGCACCTTCCGAAATTCATCGCCGACCGTGCGGCAATTCTTGAGAAGGCAGGCATCGAATCGGCCGCCGCCGAAGTTGAATGGATTTTGTGCCATGTGCTCGATCTCGACCGTTTGAATCTGTATTTACACGGCGCAGAGCTTTTGACCTCCGAGCGCATCAATCGAGTCGACGCCATCATTGAACGCCGCACAACGCGTTATCCGCTTCAGTATATCCTTGAAGAGAGCTGGTTCTATGGCCGCAAGTTTTTCGTCTCGCCGGCCGTGATGGCGCCCACACCAGAAACAGAATTGTTGTGCGAGCAGGGGATACAGTTTCTCAAAAAACGTGATATCGCATGTCCCCGAATTCTGGATATCGGCGTCGGCTCCGGAGTGATTGCGGTCACGATGGCTCTTGAGGCGCCGACCTGTCATGTTGTGGCAGTAGACATTTCGCCGGATGCGCTCGCGGTGGCCCGCCGCAACGGCACCCAGCTCTGTCGGGGCTTTCGCATCGAGTTCCGCCAGTCGAACTTCTTCGAAGCAATGCGAGACACCGAGCGATTTGATCTGATTATGTCCAACCCGCCGTACATCGCCGAGCCGGATTATGCCGGTCTCATGCCCGAAGTGTTGGCCGACCCAAAAATTGCCATGACCGCCGGAAAAGACGGTCTCGACGCTATCAGAGTAATTGTGGCCAACGCTCCCAAGTATCTCGCGCCGCAGGGGAGAATCATGTTTGAAATCGGCTACGGTCAGGCGGAAAGAGTCGCGCAACTGACCGAACAGGATTCACGATACGACTCGATCAATATCATTCGCGATCTGAATGACATCGACCGGATCGTCATTCTCTCCTGCAAGAGCTGACTATGCCGCGTGAATCGCTTGAGGGCAAACAGTCGCGGGTCGCTCAGATTATCGATCGGCTCAAGAAACAATATCCCGACGCCAAGTGTTCGCTCAATTTCGGCACGGTACACGAGCTGATGGTCGCGACAATCTTGTCGGCGCAGTGCACCGATGAGCGGGTCAACAAAGTTACTCCGGCACTTTTCTCTCGATACAAATCAGTCGCCGAGTTCGCCAAAGCCCGGACCTCCGAACTCGAGCAACTGATCTACACAACCGGATTCTACGCGAACAAAGCTAAGTCAATCATCACTTCGGCCAATCAGCTTCTATTGCAGCATAAGGGAGAAGTGCCCCAGACATTGGAAGAGTTAACCAAGCTGGCCGGGGTCGGCCGTAAGACGGCGTCGGTTATACTCGGAGTCGGTTTCGGAATTTCAGAGGGAATCGTAGTCGATACTCATGTCGGCCGCATCTCGCGTCTGCTTGGTTTGACCGCCAAGAACGACCCGATCAAGATCGAACGCGAACTCATGAAGATTGTCCCGCGCGAGAACTGGATAGAGTTTTCGCATCTGATGATATATCACGGCCGCGCGGTCTGTATCGCCCGCCGCCCGGATTGTGCGGCCTGCCCGCTTGCGTCGCTTTGCCCATCATCGACAGTCTAAACAGAACCGGCGCCGCTACTCTGCACGACGCCGGTTGATTGTTCCGTTGGTTGAGCGTGGGGATGTTACTGGTTCTTCCCCTTGATCAATGAATGTCCGGTTGCCAAGCCAAAGACAAACAAGCTCAGCACCACTGCGCCGACAGCAAAGACCGTGTCGCCGATGGCCCGTAGCCATTTGAATACTTGAATTGTCGGCGAATAGAGGAACTCCGCGCTGCGCGCGTACCAGTATCCGTGCTCGACTGACGCCCAGGTCTGCATGAATCCGATCGGCAGCATACTGAACAAAAGCATCGCCATCAGGCCGCCGTTGATAGTCCAGAATGCGAAGCTGATGTATTTGTCTTTCCATTCAGTTCGCACCCATAGCACGCGCAGGCAGAAGAGCATAAGCCCGAGGCCGAGCATGCCGTAGACTCCGAATAGCGCCGCATGGCCGTGGACCGGGGTCGTGTTCAATCCCTGCATATAGTACAGGGCGATCGGCGGATTGATCATGAACCCGAATAGTCCCGCGCCGACCATATTCCAGAAGGCGACCGCGACAAAAAAGTAAATTGGCCATTTATACTTCTGCACCCACTGGGTGGCACGGGCGATGCGGATATTGTCCCAGGCCTCGAATCCGATGATGGTCAGCGGGACAACTTCAAGCGCGCTGAACACCGATCCGAGCGCCAGCACCGAAGTGGGCGTGCCGGCGAAGTACAGGTGATGCAAGGTGCCGATAATTCCACCTGTTAGAAATATTGATGTCGAGAATAACACCGAAGTGTTTGCCGTCGAAATACGAATCAACTGAAGACGCGCAAAGAGAAACGCAATGACCACCGTGGCGAAGACTTCAAAAAATCCCTCAACCCAAAGATGTACTACCCACCAGCGCCAATATTCGACAATCGCCAGATGCGAGCTGCGGCCGTACATCAGCCCGGCAGCATAGAACGCGCCGATCGCGATAGCCGAAATAAGGAACATCGTCATCAGCGTTTTCTGTTCGCCCCCCTTTTTGATAGCAGCAGTGATACATCGTCCGACCAAGAAGAGCCACAGACCCAGCCCAATGAGAAGCGCGATCTGCCAAACCCGACCGAGGTCGAGATATTCATATCC
>CAYVWS010000221.1:0-3758 GCA_964455535.1 uncultured Ignavibacteriales bacterium
CCTTGGTCGCGGTCAGTTCATAGCGACTTTCGAAGTTCGACGTCGCCATCAGCGGCGGTTCGTACTTGGCGAGCATCTTCTTGATTTCTTTGAATATCTCCAGTCGGTTGTCGGCTTTCTTTGCGGGCATTGGTGTCTCCTTGGTTTGGAATATTGGACCGCTTCAATCAATATTGCCGCGCTTCGTTCGTCAACCCGTTCGTGTCACCCTGTCCTCTTCTCTTGTCACCCCGGCCGAAGAGCCGGGGCCCAGCCGGTGGGTACTATCGGCTCATTGACAAATAACTCTCCAATAGGTAGATTGTCGGTGGTGGAGATGTGGGTAAAGTGAAGCCGAAAATCAGTTATACAAGCAGGGCCGTCTTTTTGGCCGCCGTGGCTCTGTGCGGCGTGATATCGACCTCGCATGCGTATGACATCGAAGCGCCGATATTTTTGTACACATCAGGTTCCGCGCGCTTGATCGGAATGGGGGATGCCTCGGTAGCGCTTGTCGACGCTTCAGGTTACAACTCCAACCCGGGAGCGCTGGCACTTCAGAGCAATGCGATTACATTGAGCTTCAGCGCCGGCGGCGTTTCAAAGATTGTAGACAAATACGGCTCCGCGTATGTCTCGATGGGCAATATCCCTCTTTGGCGGATGTCGCGTCGATGGAACGTGGGACTTTCTGTCGTGTCACAGACAATTGCTGATCGAAACGCGTACATAAAGTCGGGTCGCCCCGACACCGAACAGAATATCAGTGGGGTTGTTTTTGGGGGCACAGAATACAACACACTGCCCACTTTCCCAAAAGAGTCTTTTCGTTCAATCGCAATTGGTGTGGGACATCGCGGCCGGACGCAAATCGGCTTTGGCATAGCTGGCCGCAACGTGCGGCTCTACGCCAGCCGGCTCGATCTTCGATCTGAGGGCAATCATTTCATTGACGGATGGAATTTCGATGTCGGTTTCATCTCACGCTGGAATGCGGAAGTGTTCTCGTCTCAATCGATATTCGGCCGACGAACTCTTGAAATCTCGCCGGCGGTCGGATTCAAGTGCCTCGGTCTATACAGAACCGATGTTACACGAGACTATCAGATCAGTTCCAGTTCCGTTCTGATAGAATCGAGAGGACCAATTTCCGAGGCGCCGGGTGAAAATTACTATGCCGGCTACCGGACAATTCACACCGGGGCCGCTCTGAACGCTACTCTCAAACAGAACACTTTGGCACTTGCCGCCATGACACTGGCGCTTGAAATCCAGGGTGGAGGAAGCAATGTGGCGCATGGCTCCAAAGTCGGCGCTGAGTTGAACTTTCTTGAGACGGCGAGCATTCGTGTCGGTCACGGTGTGTATGGTGACCAGTACGATATCGGCACATGGGGTTGTTCTCTATCCTCGACCGGAATTCAAAAGATGCTTTACCACACAACCGGCGACGAGACGTCTGTCTCCAAGCGACCGTTTTGGAGTCGACTTCATCTGACTGTTTCGTACGCTAACAACAAGCACCTGCGTTCGACTACTATTCCAGACGATTACTGGACGCTTACCTTAAGCATCTAACAGATGTACCCCACCCGAAGGGTGGAATTCTGATTTCAATTCTCATCCCCCCAAAACAAAATCCAGCGGCGACGGTGACAGCGCCGACGCCGCTGGTATGAAAATGGCTCCGGGACAGGACCGGCGCCAGGGAGGGGGATTACCGACATGGAGCCGGCGGCGTGTTGCTGATATACAAAAAGTCTATCAGCGCCACGACATCGCCAAGGTCAATGCCCGGCAATCCATCGCAGTTCGCTTCGCCCTCACAGCAAAGCGATATCCGCGAGATATACAAGTAATCGATCAATCTTGTTAAATCCGATATATCCACCCGCGATTGAAAATCGCAGTCGACATTTCCCGACCATTGCCACCCGCACCCGTGATAGGCGCCGCCGGGAGTTTCCACCGGCACTAAATATCCAATCGTGTCGGATGCTTCCGCCCATTCGATTTTCCCCGCTCCGGTGTAAGTAAAAAGTGGTCCGGGGCTAATGAATGGGAAACCATTAGGCCCCGGACCGAGCGGGGAGGCGAGAATGTTTGTGTAGGGGCCTTCGAATTGCCAACCGAGGATGACCTCGGGTGACAACTGCGAAGTCGGCACGATATGGCCTTTGACTATGAAAAAGAACGCCCCCAACACATTCGTATAGGTCAAACCAATCACACCATTGATAGTGTCATTGGTGAAATAAGCGGTGTCCGTGGAGGAAGATGCCAAGCCGGGCTGAAAAACCGGCACGGGCAGATGAAGGGCACCGGAGACCGATCCATTTTCCGTGGCTCTCACCTGTCGGGACGGTCCCCAGCAAAGAGCAGGAATAATAAGTGCCGAGAGAAAGGACGAGATATGCGGACTCGGCATGCTACCTCCTTCGAAACACCAAAAACAGCAAAAGACAACGAAGTAGATAGCTATGCTACAATAGAGAAACGCTCGCTTGTCGAAAAAGGGTTAGGCTTTAGTTCGTTAGCAGTAGTTTGATGTATCGAGTATAGCACAGGGGCAAAAGTTCGTCAAGAGGAAATTTTCAAATTTCTGTGCGTGGATCGCGTCTTCGTGCACCACGTCATCAATTGATGCGCGGCCCTCTTGTAGGTCGAAATCCCTTGTCACGCCGACGGCGTGATCGTCCGAAGGACGAGGATTCGACATCTTTTCCAACTGGCACTAATATTGTCACCCCCGACAAGGAACGACTTCAGTCGTTCCGCAGAGCGGGGGTCCAGCCGGTGAAAATGAGTTAGAACTTTTTTTCGAATCGAGGACTGGGTCCCGGGTCTTCGCCCGGGATGACAGTGAGGGGGCCCGGGATGACTCTGAACAAAGCGGCGATGACACTGAAGCGGCCAGTGATAACACTTGGGTATTCGGCAAGCGCCCGTATTTGCCTGCTTCTAAGACTTTCCCTGGTCCTCTTCCAAATGAAATCGATGTATAATCCGGTGATACACCGGCGCCGCGATTATTCCAAATACCGCCAGAAATACCACGCCGCTGAAGATCGCATAGAACGAGGCAAAAAGTTTAGCGCCGTCTGATTGTAGTGTGTCCACCGGCCCCATGCCACCCAGAATCATCGAAGCATTGAGAAAAGAATCAACCCATGACAGCCCCGCACTCCATCTGTATCCGAATATGCCAATCAAGAGAGCAATCCCGAGCACTGCCGCGCCGATCACGCCGTTATTGAGCATCCGTCGAGCGAATGCGCCGCCGGAAATCAGTGGCTGGCGACGATGCTCGAATACGAACAACCCTGATTGCTTTGTGCGTTCAGCTTTGGTCATGGATACAAATTTCAGCCAGAATCAATTGCCCCCGCAAGATTGAACATGTCCGGAATGCCCGATTCCCTCACCTGTCACTTCGTGACATCCTCTCCCAAGGGGAGAGGAACTTCAATAAGGCACTTCCAAACAGAATCTTGAAGTGCTGCCTTCTCCCTCTGGGAGAAGGTGGCCGAAGGCCGGATGAGGGGTGGCACGGCCACAGCGTGGGCCTTCGGCGATCTGGATCGACAGTCTTGTAGGGCGGGTCCGTCCTCGAACCCGCCATCTTGTGGTGCCGGGTGTCCCCACCCGACACTATATTTACTTCACTCCCCCCAACTCCTTCATGCGTGCCAATCGCTCCGGTTCGTCGCGCGACAACCACTGGTCTTTCGACAGCGACTCGTACGCCTTGGCAAACCACGGTTTGGCTTGTGCAGAGT
>CAYVWS010000222.1:0-3750 GCA_964455535.1 uncultured Ignavibacteriales bacterium
GTCGAAAAGTCCGGCACCAAGCTCATAAAGATTGTCGACAACGGCTGTGGCATTCCTGCCGACCAGATCGAGATTGCCTTCGGTCGCCACGCGACTTCCAAGATCAGCGACTTTTCCGATCTGGACCGGATCGGATCGTACGGTTTCCGCGGCGAAGCGCTGCCGTCGATAGCGTCGGTCTCACGAACTCGCATGGTGTCGCGTCCGGCCGATGCCGATCTCGGCACTGAGTTGATCTACGAAGGCGGCGTGCTCAAATCACGCCAGCCCAAGGCAGCGCCGGTCGGGACGACTATCGAAGTCGAGAATCTGTTTTTCAATACACCGGCACGCCGCAAATTTCTGAAAGCCGAGACCACCGAGGCCCGTCACATTTCGCGCACCGCGACCGCACTGGCCATCGGCCGGTATGATGTCGGTTTTTCATATTCGCTCAATGGACGAACGATCTTTGGTCTTCCGTCAGGCGGCGATTTGTCGAGTCGCGTGGCTGAATTACTCGCGGGAGGCAAAGAACTGATCACGGTCGAGGGCGCCGCCGGACCGATCCGGGTGCAAGGTCTTATCGGTCGTCCGGAATTGGCGCAAAGCGGTCGGTTCAGTCAGTTTCTTTTTATCAACGGACGCTACATCACGTCGATGTCGCTCGCGCATGCGCTCGCGGCCGGGTATGGTGAGATGCTGCCCAAGGGACTCTATCCGCTCGGGGCGATTTTGATTACACTCGATCCGGAAGAAGTTGATGTCAATGTTCATCCGGCCAAGACCGAAGTCCGTTTGTCGCGCGAGCGAGAAATTCATGACGCGGTATATCATTTGGTCAAACAGGCGCTCAAGTCAGCGGCGGTCGTTCCGGTCTTCAGTCCCGCAACAGCCGAATCGTCGACCGGTCATCAGACGAGTTTTGCACCGCACGCGTCATCGTCGGGTCAGTATCAGAACAATCGCATTCCGGGAATCGCCGACCGTCAGTCGTACGATACGTCGGCCGCTATCGACTTTTTTAAATCGATGTCGCGTCCGACCTCCGACCTGCCGCGAACGGTCACGGTTGACACGTCGACCGGAGAAATTGTCGAAGCGCATTCAGCGCCCACTGTCGAGGCGCCGTCGCCCGAATCAGCGTCGCCGTCGCTTGACGGTATTCGCTTGGCCGGTCGATTCGCCGATCTGTATTTGCTCTTTCAATCGGGCGACGATCTCTACATTGTCGATCAGCACACCGCCCACGAGAGGGTGTTGTATGAAGAAGTGCTCCGCCGTATTGATCGCGAAGGAGTCATCTCCCAGCAGTTACTATTCCCGGTGCAGCTTGAGTTATCGCCGGAACTGATGTCGGTATTCGACGAAGCCGAGCCAGTGTTGGCTCGCTCGGGATTCTTGGTCTCTCACTTCGGCGGCCGCACTATCAGAGTCGAAGGTATCCCCTCGGTGCTGGCTAAGAAGTCACCGGAAAAGATGACGATGCGCGTGCTTGAAGATGTCGGCGGACTTCGCAAGGCCGGATACGACGCAAAAAAGGCAATTGCCCAATCGGTGGCATGTCGCGCGGCGGTGATGTCGGGTGATCGCCTGTCCGATCACGAGGCGATTGCACTGGTCAATTCGCTGCTGAGGTGTGACAACAAGTTCTCCTGTCCGCACGGACGTCCGACGTTTATCCGCATTACCAAAGACGATTTGAATCGTCAATTCGGTCGTGGCTGAGACTCTTCCCATTCCGATTATCTGCGGACCGACCGGCTCGGGTAAGACCGCCGCAGCGCTCGCGCTGTGCGACAAGTTTCCCTTTGAAATCGTCAATGCCGACTCCCGGCAGATCATGCGCCATCTCGAAGTAGGTACCGCCAAGCCGACTGCCGAAGAACGCCGACGAGCGGTTTTCCACCTGATCGATATTATCGAACCGGGGGAGACCTATTCGGCGATGCGGTTTCTGACCGACGCGACTCGTGTTATCAAAGGGATTACCGCGCGGGGGAATCGTCCGCTCGTCGTCGGCGGGACGGGATTGTATTTGCGCGCACTGGCCGAAGGAATCGTGCAGATGGAGTCCGATGATATCGCAATCCGCGAGGAACTTCAGGCCGAATTTGACCATCTCGGCAACGACGCCATGTACGACAAACTCTTGGCGGTCGATCCGCTCGAAGCGGCCAAAGTGCATCCCAACAATATCGTGCGAGTCATGCGCGCGCTGCAGATTCACCGTCAGACTGGAAAATCGAAGTCTGAGTTGATGGCAACCGGAGTCTATCAAACCAGCGGGTACCAGTATCAGTTTTTCTGCCTCCAACCGGAACGGGCGGTGCTGTACGATTCTATCAACCGGCGGGTAGACAAGATGCTTGAATCCGGGCTCGAAGCCGAAGTCCGGCGCCTTGTGAACGACGGGATGGCTCCGGCCATCAGGCGGTCCAACGTGATAGGGTACAACGAGATGCTTGACTATATTGATGGCGTCTGGAAGCTCGACGAGGCGGTTGCCATGATCAAGCAGAACTCCCGCCAATATGCCAAACGCCAAATGACCTGGTTTCGGCATCAGGCGGAATGTCAGTTTTTTGTCGAACAAAATGGCCTAATTGACCGTTTAACAAGCAGTTAAGAGGCCGTGCCGCCGTCGCTTAAAGCTTGACTCGGGTTTATTGTTATATTTCAATGGGTTAACCCTGCGAGTGCGGGTAAGGAAGTGGGCCGTTCAGGCCGATAATAATGAGTGAAAACTCTTGAACGACAAAGCTTGACAGGGAAGACTTGATGACGAAAACGGACAATCGAATGGCAGTTGTTATCAGGGTAGTCCTACCCGCCCTCCTGTTGTCGATCGGCATCTGGGGTTGCGGCTCGTCGCCGACCCGCCCCGGTTCCGAAACCAAATCTGAAAAGGTCGCCAAATCCCCGGCGCCCGAAGGCAAACTCTATACCTATCATCCTCCGGTAGATTCCACCAAACCGGCCCGGCCCGCAGCCGATTCGGTGGCCGATCATCTGAATAATCTCCCGCCTAAATCGCGGGCCGCTGAAATGCACCGTTCATTTCTGTCCCGTTTCGACAAGGACAGCGAATCCACCGGTCAGGCCGAGTCGGCGCCGATTCCGGGAAATCAGGATTCACTTTCAGCGGTCGATGACGACATTTGGCGTCAGTTCGACTTGGCCGGCGAGTACTATCAAATGGGTGTATTGGCCAATCGCGAAGGCAGTTGGGAAGAAGCTCAGTACTATTTCGAAAAAGCGCTCAAGACACTTGCCGCTTTGGATATCGAGTCTGAATCTCCAGAAGACTCGACTGATGTGACTGTGCAGACCCCCGAGCAGGTGAAATATAACACTATGCTCGAAAATATTGTCGCCGACTACAAAATGACGCTTCGCTCATTGGGCCAGCTCAATGAAGATATCACCCCCAATGCGCTGGTCGAGCGGTTCAATGAACTCGAAGGACAACTCGAACATGACTCGGTCAAAGTGTTCGGCGGCGGCTCGATTGGCCAGGTGCAGTATGACCTGCCCATCGTGATGAACGAGCGGGTACGCAGTTCGATTGTCTATTTTCAGACACGCGCCCGCGATGCGTTCGCCCGCTACCTGAGCCGCACCAAGCGGTACGAGTGGCTCTATGAGCAGAATTTCGCTAAGTACGGTGTCCCGCGCGATTTGAAATACCTGTCGCTGGTCGAGTCCGGATTTAATCCGCACGCCTATTCGTGGGCGCGTGCGATGGGACTCTGGCAGTTCATCGCCTCG
>CAYVWS010000223.1:0-3747 GCA_964455535.1 uncultured Ignavibacteriales bacterium
TGTCTCTACGCCTGACTTACCAGCGCCACCGGAGCATCAAGCTCCAAACGGAAGCGGCCCCTGCCCGAGTTTACGATTCTGATTTCCGGACAGCGCTCTTCAAGGCGGCGTCGCAAGAGAATCAAACGACTCTCCAGATTGTCTTTGTATTCCGGCAGAGCGAGCGATTTATCAAGGCGCAACAGGCGATTGGTGAATTCGCAGCGATGCTCGGCCTGATGTTCCGCCAATATTTTTCGCAGGATTTTCGCCGGCACTCCGCGTGCCAGATATTCTCTGTTTACAAGAATACACTCGTCGGATTCGTAGTAGGTAACTTCGATATTGGCCTTTGACTTGGCGGGCGGGGCCGGGACTGCGACCGCTGCGCGCGTTGTCGGCGCGGCCGGTTCTTCAGCTTCCTCAGTGCGCTCTTTGAGCAGCGCATTCTGAATTGCCAGCGCGACATACCCGCCCAGCACCTCAAGATAGGCGCGGTCTTCTTCGTGAAATCTGAAATCCTGGTCGCTCTCGATGCACAGCACACCCACCAATTCGTTTTGCACAAGCAAAGGTATGCCGAGTTGACTGCCGGGATTGGCCAGTCCCGGAAGCGGAACACTGCGGTCTTTGGGACAGAGGCCGTGGCTTTGGGCCCGTTCCGCGACGGCGTGGGCATAGAGCATATGACGCAGCATGCCCGAAATGCGGATCGGTTTGCGGGCCTCGGCCACCACACCGATGATTCCCTCGCCGAACGCAACTTCCGATCCGATGCCGACCGAATCATACCCGCGACTGGCGATCAATTCCAACCTCTCTGAGGATTCCAGCGGCAGCAGAATCATCGAGTGGCGAAAACCGAATATTTTCTCAAGCGTTTCCAGAATGGCATCAAGCAACGTATCGAGATTGGGCGCCCTATGAAGGTGATCGGATAACTCCTGCAGCGCCTTCATAGTGAACGGTACACCCGCACTCGCATCGGTTTGCGCTTTAGCTCGCGCCTTCGGTTTCCGCACACCGATTTCATTTTTGACTTTCGTCACCGAGGTGACTTCGTAGATATCCGCCCCCAGCAATTTGAATATGCCTTTTAATCCACTGTACGACGCGATGGCCTCAATTCGCAGCCGCATCGATTCGAAAAGCGGACCAGAAGTTTCGGTGCGAATGTAGCGGATGCGAAGCGAGTAGGCCTCAAACGTGTCGGGATCGAGCAGGCGCATGTGGGCCTGCGGATTTTCCAAAACATTGCGTTTGCTCTTGTTGAAAAACTGGTATGACAGCGCGATGTGTTTTGAATCGACATAGTCGACATGACTCAGAATCGCCGCATTGGGTATGCCCGTCTTGGAAGAAGTAAACAGCCAGGCCGGAATGAGCCCCTGAAAACAGGCCGCCAAACTCTCAAGCGCAATCATCTGAGCGGCTCTCCCGCGCCCGGACCGGGCGTTTGTTCAAATAGCTGCGATACTTTCACCTCAAGTTCAACCGCCGGCCAGAACTCCCAGAGTTCGTTCATGATTCTTGGCACACCGAAACTTTCCAAGTCAGCACGAAATAATTCCAACTGTCCGGCGATAATGCGCTTTGCCGAGGTCGGCGCTTTGCGCGATCGAACAAATGTACCCTTGAGTTGACACGCCCGGTGAGTCGACGGCAGTTCGACCAGCACGGCAATCTCTTTGTGCTGTTTCAGATTCTTCAAAAGCGGTTTCACCGCTTCTTCCTGAAGATAGACCGTGAGATGCTCACGATCCGGGTGCACGGTGGCCGCCCAACCGATCGCGCCTTCGGGGACAAGGGAACGACTGCAGGTCGCTACATGGACCGAAAGCCCCGACTGAATGAAGCGCGCAAGCTCTTCTGAGATAGGGGGATGCGTACTCACACCGCGAATATAGGAAAAGTTTAGGAAAACGGTAGGGATAAATGAGGCACCCGGCTTCCGAATAACTGCGTAATTCATGGCGTGAAACGAAACAAATCGAACTGGCCAGAGAACCGTAAGGAGGAACAAATGAAAAGCAGAACAATCACCACCCTGAGCATCGGCGCGGTACTGAGTATCGCCGCGGTAGCCCTCATGGTCGAATTGTCACCGGCCGGCAATGCCGGAGCCAACGCCCAGCTTCTGGAGCGGGGGAAATACCTGGTGACCATCATGGTTTGCAACGACTGTCACACACCGTTCAAACTGGGACCCGACGGCCCGGAGCCCGATATGAGCCGTGAACTTTCAGGACATCCGCAGGATTTGGTCATGCCTCCAGTTCCGAAGCTGGGCGACGGTCCGTGGGTCTGGGTGGGCGCCGGCACCAACACTGCCTACGGCGGACCGTGGGGAGTGAGCTTCACCGCCAATCTGACTCCCGATCCGGAAACTGGTTTGGGCAAGTGGACCGAAGAGACATTCATTCAGGCGATCCGCTCCGGTCGACATGAAGGTCAGGGTCGTCCGATTCTTCCGCCCATGCCCTGGCCGTCGTTCCGCAACGCCACTGATCAGGACCTGAAAGCGATCTTCACGTATCTGAAGTCGATCAAGCCGATCAAGAACCGGGTGCCGATGCCCGTCGAGCCGACCGAGGCCCACTAATATGACTCCACTGTCTTCTCTCCGTTCAGGGCGACCCGCTACCGGGTCGCCCCTGCGATCAAGAGTGGCTCACACTCTAGCGATGTCCGCTGTTGTCTGCTTGCTCTTGATACTCGCCGGCTGCCTGACAACCGAGCAGTCCAAAAGTCCGGCGGCGCCCGACACCGCCAACAATGCCCCGCAGCTCTTGTCGCAAACGGGCTTGTACGACCGCAGCGGAGAGATAGACAGTCACAATCAGTACTTCTCGCCGCAGTATCCGCTCTGGACCGACGGCGCCTCTAAATCTCGTTGGATATTTTTGCCCGAAGGATCGCACATCGATATCTCCAATGTCGACGCCTGGAAGTTTCCGGTCGGCACGAAACTCTGGAAGGAGTTCTCGTTCAACGGTCACAAAGTGGAAACGCGGATGATCTGGAGAACTTCGGCCAACGACTGGGTATTTGCCTCTTACGTATGGAACGACGAGCAGACCGACGCCACCCTGGCTCCCGCCACCGGAATTTCCAACGCATACGAAATTGCCGCGGGGAAACGTCACTCGATTCCGGCGGAGAGCGATTGCCGCTCGTGCCACTTATCTTCGCCCGGTGTGGCGCTTGGTTTCACGGCCCTGCAACTATCCGACGACCGCGATCCGTTCGCGCCGCATCAGGATTCACTTCGCGCCGATATGCTGACTCTGCGCAAACTGCTTGAGCAAAATCGTCTGAATCCGCCGCGACAGGATCTGGTGACACACCCGCCTCGCATCCGCGCCGAGAACCCAGCCGCCCGTGCGGCTATGGGATACCTTTCCGCCAATTGCGGCGGCTGCCACAACAGCACCGGACCGCTGGCGCGCCTCGGGCTTAACATGCTGCACAATGTCGACGCTCACGATTCCGATCCTGAACCGGCAATGTCAACTCTGCTTAACTCACGCGGACGATTCGTCATCCCGAATCTTCCCCCCGATAGCACGCGTTTCATTCAGCCGGGGAAACCGGAACACAGTTCGATATTATATCGCATGAAATCCCGACGGCCGTCTTCTCAGATGCCGCCGCTCGGCACCGTGATAGTCGACAGTGTCGCGGTAGAACTCGTGCAGGCGTGGATCGAAAATCTCAAGTAGGTCGGGTTGGCAAGCCCCGCTTCACGGGGCGCCGGCTACCCGACAT
>CAYVWS010000224.1:0-3729 GCA_964455535.1 uncultured Ignavibacteriales bacterium
CGATTTGTGCAGCCCGACCGGGGTCGATCTCCCCGGACGTTTGGCGATGGAGGCATCGGGTGTCACGGGCGGCACGGCTCCCGAACCGGCGCCGGTTGTAAGCTGGCTCATGTCGTCGCCGTCTGAATTGCTCTTGGGCAAGAAAGAGCTTTGGGCGCAGGAGAATTCCGGTTCTTCAATCATAGATTACGTTTCGTTTTCATATTCGTACAACAGCGGGCCGTTCGTCGAAATCGGTCGCGATTACGACGGGCTCTCCCCTAATCGCGATGGCATCCACAGCACAGTCAACGGAAATGGATATAGTTACCAATGGGACTTTGGCGCGTTGACCGAGGGAGCGTATACACTTAGGGCAACGGCCATCGATACGCTCGGCAGAAATGCGTCGGCGTCGGTCAGTGTCACCCTTGAGCCGACCCCGCCGACCGCGAAGATTGTCAGCCCGTCCAGCGGCGACAATTTCTGTTCGACACTTAATCTGCTCATGACATCGACTGATGAAAACATGGCGTTTGTCGAAGTCTTCCGAAAAGCAGCCAAGCTGAATTACTCGGCTGGGATCACTCTGATGAATCAGTCGAATGTCGGCGATGTAAACGGCAACTACAGCGACGGAAATCACGCGCCGGGCGAGTTCGGCGATTTCTATTCCGGACCGGTAGCGGCCGCAATGGCCCTTAAGCTCTGGAAAGACCGCGGCTACAACGGACCGTTTACCTTCGGCTCGACGACGTGGACGATGGACTCTGTGGCCGAGCGAATTGCCGGATATACAAAGACCCGGATGCTCAAAGGCACGAGCGACGAGTACCTCTACGCCGGCGTGCGTGATTTTCTGATCGCCCGCGGCGATGAATTCAAACTCGAAGCGCTGCGCCATCCCGATTACTACACACTACGCCAGTGGGTCGAAGAAGAACAGCGGGCGGTCATCCTTGGACTGGGCGGCAACGCCGGAGTATGGGTGACTGTCGACGGATTTTCCGGCTGGCGCCAGCCGGGGAATACCTGGTTTGTCAACATCGTCAATCCGGTGACCGGCGCCAAAGAGCAAGTGACCATGCGCCACGGCGCGATGGGTGGTGAAATCGAGTATTTGGGAAGCTGGCATCCGATTGACATCATGATTTCGTTACTGGCGAAGACCTGGAATGTTTCGCGTTCCCTTTGCGGCGCCGATCTGGATGGTGCCGACGGTTGGTCGCTTTCCTGGAACGCCGGTTCACTTCTGGAAGACAGTCTGTATTTCATTCGATCGTACGGCAAAGATCCGACCAACTATCGCGGAGTTTCGACTATCTTGCTCAAATACAATTGTGCCAATGTGTATGTGGCCGGTGACTACGACAATGACGGCGTCGCCGATGTCGCCGATCTTGCCTATCTCGTGGACTACATCGCCAAAGGCGGACCGGCGCCGATCGGCGGCGCGGCGCGGGCCGACGCCAACTGCGATCACTATGTAAACATGAGCGATGTTGTGTACTTCATTAATTACATGTTCAACGGCATCAGCGCTCCCTGTCATTGACCGAAGCAAGTTTTACTCTGTAATTGGGACAGCATGAGCCCTCAAAAAAAAGCCCCGCTTTCGCGGGGCTTTTGCGTTACTGTTGTCGGGCCGACGCCGCGTTAACAGCGCGCCTCGCAATCTCCGGCGAAACGCCGCAAATCGCCGCGACCGTCTCCACCGCCTCTTCCAAGTGCTCTAGCCACTTCCTGTCGGGGTGTTTAGCTCTGAGTTCGTCGATGACTTCGGCCGCGATAGTGGCGATGAACTGTGCATATCGCTCACGCTTGCCGACTTTCAGAAACGGGATGACAAATCGTTGAGCGAGAAAGCCGGCCAAAGCCAGTCCGACTGTTACCGCGACATTCGTAAAACTTGGTGCAGTGTTGGGATCCATAAGCCCTCCTTTTCAATATTGATGGTGAAAGAGTTTACCATGTAAGACGCCAATTCGGCTGCGCCGGGATAGTCAGCCGTTTGCGGAGAATCGTGCCGTCGGGACGGCTGATCGAAATCTCATATGAAGTTCCCGACGGTTTCAGCGAATCGGATGGAATCAGATCCAAGAAGAAATATCCGGTCGAATCGGAATTAGCGGTTACACCCGAAGGAGAAACAACCAGCGCGTCGGTGCGAGATACGCCTTTGGGGAGAACGGCGCTCACCGAGGCGTTCCACTCCGGTTGACCATTGACACCGTACAGGTATCCATACACGCGACAGAGCGACGGCGACACCGGCGCACCGGGATTGAACTGGTAGCCGCGCACGGTATCAGCGCCGGGTCCGAGCACCGTAATTGTGTCGAACGCCGGGAACGAGTATCCCGGGGAGATGATCATAGCGAGATACTTACCGGAGTTCAGATTGAACCAGGCGCGTCCCCCCGCATTGGTCGTTCCGACCGCGATCAGGGCCGTTTGGTCGAGATTGCGGATACTCACAATTGCATTCGGGACGGTCTGATCCGAGCCGGTGTCGCTGGCAACTACCGTATATGACCAGGCGCCCGCTCCGGCAGCTAAACTTGAGACCTCGGCATCCAGAAATTGCCCGAAGGTACCGCCGGCAACATGATTGTCGTGCGGAGTATTCCAAACCCAGCGAGCTATCGATGTCGAATCGCCGCCTCCGCCGGAACCGTTGACGCCTTTGAGGACGGTGTCGATTGATCCGTGAATGTCGGCGTTGATTTTCCAGCCACTCGCCCCGCCCGCGGCATTCAATCCGGAACCAGTTCCCTGCCCAATTAGCGAAAGGCCGTGACCATTGGAAGACCCCGAAAAAACGGTCGCGGATCCCGAGGTGTTAGTGACTCTGAAAGAACCCGCCGAACCGTTTGCGCCGCTGATATTGAGTTGGCCTAGCGAGAGTGTTGCGCCGCCGGTACCGTCGAGCATGGAGCGGAAATTAGACGCGGCCGTCGAACTGCCGGACACAGAATAGATATTTCCGACGTATGTCGGTTTCTTAAGTGAGTCGCCCATTGATCCGGCGGTGAATCCGGAACTGAACGGCTGATTCCACAAATCGATCGGTTTGGCCCAAAGCGAGCTGTCACCGGATATTTTTGCGAGTCGGCCGAACCAGTTGGTGCCGGAGGTCTTGCCGGCGGTGTCGGCTTTCCAGACTTTGTTCGCCACGCTGTTGTCAGCCAGCGCCGCGATGACAGAATCACGCTGGGTGTTTGTCCAGTTGGAGGACCCCGAGCTAGTACCTGCGCGCTGGGCCATCAGTCCGAATGAGTTCGCCTGGCCGTTTCCGGTAGTGTCTTCATTCCAGATTGCCGCAACCAAATTGGCCTGTGTTGTGGTCGAGTCATGAATCGCGCGAGCCAACTGACGGTAGATATTGTTGGAATCGACACTGGCGGCGTATCCATAGTCGGATAGCAGTCCCAAAATGACGAACGAATCGCTTGTCGACGGCGACGCGGTAAGCGGCGGTGTAATTGTGATCGAATCGGTCGCCTGTCGGAAATCGACAATACGCGCTACCTGGCCTGAAAGCGCGCCGGTGAAAAAGACTACTAAGTTGTCGTTCCAGTATCCGTCGGTAGATTGGGTGAGGGCAGACGATGAAAATCCACTGGCGCTTGGCGTGCCGCCGACTTTTCCTTTGGCGGGCATGATGGCGCGCGTGAATTCTCGCGCCACCTGTTCGGCCCAGACCGAATCAGCCATGACAGATACAGTTGCGGCCGAATCGTGGATGGC
>CAYVWS010000225.1:0-3725 GCA_964455535.1 uncultured Ignavibacteriales bacterium
GATGACTCTATCTTCCTCGTCGCCAACAACGAGGACTTTCATTCGCTGAACCGATTCGAATCGGTGCTGTCGAACATTGTGTCGTCAAAACGTCTTCAGGTGTCGAGCATCAATCTGCCGGTTGATTCCGTTTTGGCCCTTACCCAGCGGATTGATCTGCAGCGCCGCGATACAACCGGCTCGGTCATCGATTTTAAGGTGAAATACTTCGGGGCGCTCATTTTCGTCATGCTGATCTATATGATGATCCTGGGCTACGGCCAGACGGTCATGCGCTCGGTCATCGACGAAAAAAACTCGCGCATCATGGAAGTCATGGTCTCCTCGGTGTCGCCCTTCCAATTGATGGCGGGAAAACTTCTCGGTCTCGGTGCCGCCGCGCTGACGCAGGTCGCCATCTGGATTGTCCTCGGCCTGGCCATGATCACCGTCAGCAGCTCAATGGCGGTGCAGGTCGATTCGTCGATCATGAGAGTCGTATCCAATCCCCTAATCGTCATCTTTTTCGCTCTTTTTCTGATCTCTGGCTACCTGCTTTATTCGACCATTTTTGCACTGCTGGGATCAATAGTGAACAGCGAAAAAGAAGCTCAGAACTTCATGTTCCCGGTGGTGATCTGCCTGGTGCTTCCCATGATGGTCGGTATCTCAGTAGTTCAGGATCCAAATTCGACTCTGGCTCTGACGCTTTCCATGATCCCGTTTTTTGCCCCGACCATGATGATGATGCGCATTGTCTTCATCGCCCCGACCACCACCCAATATTCGCTCTTCTCAGGCATTCTCGCGCAGTCCATCGTGTCGTTCCTTGGCGTGGTTGTGATGATTATCATCATGACCTGGGTCTGCGCCAAAATCTTCAGGATCGGCATCCTCATGTACGGCAAACGTCCGACCCTGCCGGAAATTATCAAATGGGTGCGATACAATTAGGAGTGTGATGCGGCGTTACGTCTATTCAGTACTGATCGGCGGGGCAATTGTAGCCGGTACAATGTGGCTCACCAGCGGCGGCCAGCCCGTCTTAGAAACCGCTTCGGCGCAAGCAAGCCCGTCGGCTCCCGTCGTCGATCAATACGAACTCGACTTCCACAACGCTAAGACCAAAGGACTCAATGTCCGGCTCAAATCAGCTCTCCTTGTTAATTATTCCGACGGCGCCGTGCTGTACGCCAAGAACCCCGACGAAGTCCGCCCGATCGCCTCGATCAGTAAGCTGATGACCGCGATGGTCGTTCTGGATCAGAATCCAGATCTGAACCAAATCGATTCAATTACCAAGTCCGACGCCTTCCAATCATCTAAGTCGCGCATGATGATCGGATACAAACTATCTCTTAACGATCTGTTGTACACATCGCTTATGGCCTCGGACAACCGCGCCACACGGGCACTGGCTCGCGCCGTTTTCGGCAGCTACGAGAAATGCGCAGCGGCTATGAACGCCAAGGCCGCTGAGCTGGGGCTCACCAACAGCCACTTCGTTGAACCCACTGGACTCAGTTCAGACAATGTCTCAACCGCCACTGAAGTCGCCAAGATCATTCATTTTACGCGCCAGTATCAGATGATTGGGCGAGTAACATCCACCCAGAATTATGTCATCCGCGTCCAAAGCAGAAAACGTACACTGAAAAAGAGCATCACCAATACCAATCTTTTGACTCACTCGCCCTACGATGTCCTCGCCGGCAAGACGGGCTACATTTCCGCGGCTCAATATTGCGTTGTCTCCCTGGTACAGAACCGACGGGGGGAGAGACTGACCGTCGTCGCTTTGGGTGCTCCCGGCGCCATGTCCCGTTTCCGTGAGGCCCGCAAACTGGTCGACTGGGGTTTTAAGCAGATCTGACCGCTTTATGCCGGATTCTGGGCCAAACGAATCGAATCGACCGAAATTTCCACAGTATCATCCGCCTCTAGACCAGATTGAACGTCTCGAAGAGTTCGCTTACCATTTCTCCGCCTATTACCTGCCCATCAGCACTGCAGTTTGGGCAACACTATTTCTGGTATCGAGTGGCTCTTGGACGTGGATCATCGCAGTCTTGCTGAGTGCACTAACTGGTGCCTTTGCCGGTGTTGCCTTTATAGGGCTCTACGAACCCATGAAACTAACAAGTTCTCAAACATGGAAACAATACATACAGGAAAAGTTATGGAGAGACTGTCCTAAAGGTCGCGTGACGCTCATTTCTGCCGCTGGTCTGTTACCTGCGTCATTCTTGTTGATTTACTTCTATTCTGATGGCGAAAGAGCCATCCTCTTAGAGCTTTGCTTTGAAATGCTAGCCATGGTCCTTGCGGTGTACTTCTTGCCAAGATACTTCAAGGCAAGGAAGTTGAAGAAGGGTATTCGAATCGATTGATAGAACTCGACCGCCGTCAGCCCGGACGTCCCATAATATATATTATGTTAACTAATAGGCGGGACAAACCCGGCAGGCCGACCTCAACCGATCAACGGACTATTTCACTACGATACTCAGCAGCCGCCCCGGCACATATACTTTCTTGATGATCTGTTTGCCATCCGTATGCGCCAGCACCTTACTGCTGGCAAACGCCGCCGCCTCTACATCTGTCTGAGAGGCATCTACAGCGATACTAATCGTATCCCTGAGCTTTCCGTTGACTTGAACGGCGATCTCAATTGAATCACCCGTCACGGCATTCGGATCATACGCCGGCCATTCCGATTTGAAAATTGACTGGCTGTATCCCAACTGTTCCCAGATTTCCTCCGCCACATGCGGCGCTAGCGGCGCGGCCATCTGAAGCGACTTCAGGACTATCTGATCGTTGAGCGTCGCATTGCCGATTTTGTCCGGGTCATAGTCGCGCAGCAATTCCATAAGCGCCGAAATTGCCGTGTTGAATCCCAGCCGCTCGAAAGATTCATCGACCCGGCGAATTGTCTGGTTCAATTTGATATAGATTGCCCGCTCGTCGGCTGTCAATTGATCAACCCTAAAGTACTGCTTTAGGTCCGGATTGGTGCCGCGATACGCCTTGGCCAGGGGCATGATCTTGTTGAGCACGAACTTCTCGACCCCGGTAATGCCTTCATTACTCCACAGCACTTCTTTTTCCGACGGCGCCGTGAAGAACATCGCCAGCCGCGCGATATCAGTCCCGCGTTCCGCCATGATCGCAATCGGCGACACGACATTCCCCTTGGACTTGGACATCACTTCGCCTTTGGAATCCATGACCATGCCGTGGTTGAACAACCGCAGCGACGGCTCGCTGTCCTTGAGGAATCCGATATCCTTCAGGAACTTCTGGAAAAACCTGAAATAGATCAGATGCCCGGTGGCATGTGTAATGCCGCCCACATACAGGTCAACCGGCATCCAGGCGTTAGCCATTTGCGTGTCAAACGGCGCCTTGACATCGTGAGCGTCGCAATACCGCAGAAAATACCAGCTTGAGCAGACAAACGTATCCATCGTGTCGGGGTCGCGCTCGGCCTTCTCGCCGCACTTGGGGCAGGTGGTCTCCATGAACTCCGGCACATCGGCCAATGGCGAGCGCCCCTTCGGAATGTAATTGTCAACGTGCGGCAAAATCACCGGCAACTGGTCATCCGGGACTGCAATCGGTCCGCAATTGGCGCAGTGCACAATCGGTATCGGGCAGCCCCAGTACCGCTGACGCGAGATCGACCAATCCTTCAACTTGTAGTTTACCTTGCGCCGCCCAATCCCTTGCTGTTCAGCGTA
>CAYVWS010000226.1:0-3722 GCA_964455535.1 uncultured Ignavibacteriales bacterium
GTCCCGGTGCTCAAAATCGACCCCGAAGTCGAGCGGGCGCAGGTGGCTTTCTGCAAGAAAATCAAAGCCGAGCGCGACAACGGTAAAGTGCAGGTGGCGCTTGATAATCTGCGCAAGGTCGCCGAAGGTCGCGGCAATACGTTTGAAGCGATCTTAGCGGCGGTGAAAGTGTACGCCTCGGTGGGCGAAATGTGCGATGTCCTGCGCGCGGCGTGGGGCGAGCACGTCGAATCCCAAAGCGCGATGCAGGTGTGAATTTACGAACGACGTTTAAACATATTCGACTTACCGCATGCCCAAAAAAATCCGCGTACTCTTAGCCAAGCCCGGTCTTGACGGTCACGACCGGGGAATCAAAGTCATCGCCGCCGCCTTCCGCGACGCCGGCATGGAAGTCATCTACACCGGCCTGCGCCAGACACCCGAAATGATTGTCGACGCTGCCATTCAGGAAGATGTCGACGCCATCGGGCTCTCGATTCTCTCCGGCGCCCACATGACCCTCTTTCCGGCGGTGCTCGATGAAATGAAGAAACGCAACGCCGCCGACATTTTGCTCTTCGGCGGAGGAATTGTCCCCGACGACGACAAAGTCGCGCTTGAGAGATTGGGCGTCGCCAAAATATTCACCCCCGGCGCGCCGACCGAAGAAGCGATTCAATTTCTGAAACGCACGGTCGAAGCCCGCGCCAACACAAAGTAGCTCATTGGATGATTTGAAATAGTATTCCGGAGGAATAGATGCCGTACAATGTAGATCCCAAACAACAAGCCGTGCGCGACGAAGTCCGCGCCTTTGCCGAAAAAGAAATGTACCCGGTCAGCGTTCAGCTCGACCAGATGCCCGAACCGCGCAAATTCCCGCTCGATGTCTATCGCAAGCTGGGACAGGCGGGGTTCATCGGCTATGTCATGCCCAAAGAACTGGGCGGACAAGGCAAGTCGCACCTTGAGTACATCACACTCATCGAAGAACTCTGCTACCACGACGCCGCCATTGGCCTGCTTTGCGCCGTCGGTGAACTGGCGACCCATCCGATTATCGATTTCGCCAACGACGAACTGCGAAAGAAATATGTCCCCGGCTGCGCTTCCGGCGAGCGGGTGGTCGCCTTTGTGCTGACCGAGCCGAATGCCGGATCGGACGCCGCCAATCAGTCGACTGTGGCCGTCGAAAACGGCGACCACTACATCGTGAACGGCGAAAAGATTTTCATCATGCACGGCGACGCCGCCGACACAGCGGTCCTCTTCTGCAAAATCGAAGGCAAGCCGAAAATGTCGGCGATGATTGTCGAAACCAATCAGCCCGGCTGGCAAAAACGCACGCTCAGAAACAAAATGGGTATGCGCGCCGCGACGACCGGCGGAATTATCATCAAGGATGTCAAAGTCCCCAAAAAGAATTTGCTGGGTGAAGAAGGCAAGGGCTTCCGCTACGCTATGTCGACTCTGGATTCAGCCCGCGTCGGCGTTGCGGCGCAGGGCGTGGGCGTTGCTCAGCGTGCCCTTGACGAATCGATCAAGTACGCCAACAAACGCATCGCCTTCGGCCAGCCGATTGCGAAACTTCAGGCGATTCAGTGGATGATCGCCGACATGGGCACCCGTGTCGAAGCGGCCCGCTGCCTGACTTACAAAGCGGCGCTCATGCAGGATCGCGGCGAGAAGTACGGCCTCGAGGCCTCGATGGCCAAGCTGTACGCCTCCGAAGTTGCCAACTTCTGTGTCGACCGCGCAATGCAGATTCACGGCGGCTATGGCTACATCGGCGAATTCTCGCACATCGAAAAGATCTATCGCGACCAGCGCGTGCTTGAGATTTACGAGGGAACATCCGAAGTCCAGCGTCTGGTGATCGCCGGCAACCTGTTGGCCAAAGGATGAAATTCGGCGAGTTTGACATTCGCGCCTTCGTCGCCGAGAAGTTTCGGCTCGACGGCGGCACGATGTTCGGCGTGATTCCCAAAACGCTCTGGCAGAAGATGGCCCCCGCCGACGAAAACAACCTCATCGCGATGGTCAATAACCTCTTTGTGCTTACCGCGCACGGGAAGCGGTATCTCTTCGACGCCGGTCTTGGCGACACGCTGTCTGACCGCGAGAAGAAAATCTACGGCACCGACGGCGCCTCGCATATCGAAAGCGGGTTGTCATCGCTCGGCCTGAAACCGACTGATATCGATTTTGTCTTGCTCACGCATCTTCACACCGATCACTCCGGCGGCACGGTGAAACTCGTCGACGGTCAGTTTGTCCCGCGTTTCCCGAATGCCAAAGTGGTCATCAGCAAACGCGAGTGGGATGTCGCGATGCATCCCGACGAACGCACCAGCGCCGTCTATATTCCCGATCGCTTTCGCGCTTTAGAAAATGCCGGTGTCGTTGAATTTCTCGAAGCTGATCGTGCGCAAATATGCCCCGGAGTAACCGCTGTGCACACTGGTGGCCACTCAACCGGGCACTACGGTATCGAAATGGAATCGGGCGGGAAACAGGTCTGGTACTACGCTGACATATTCCCCTCCGCCGGGCACTTCAAGGTCCCGTTTGTTCCAGCGACCGATGTCTTTCCGCTCGATTCAATGGCGGTCAAACGCAAACTGACACCGCGCCTTGAGTCAGGCGAGATCACTTTGGCTTTCGACCATGACACGCGATTTACGCTCGCTCAAGTGAAATTCGCAGAGGGCAAATTCTCCTGCGAACAAATTGAAGCGCCGGCTGCGGCAGTTCATTGAGGGGAGGCCGAGATGTCGATTGAAAAGAAACTCAACGAACTCGAAGCCCTCCGTGCGCAGGCGATGCTCGGTGGCGGGCAGGATCGTATCGACTCCCAGCACAAGAAAGGCAAACTGACCGCACGTGAGCGAATCGAATTGCTCGTCGATCAGAATTCATTTGAAGAATTCGACGCTTTCGTCACGCATCGCTCCTCCGATTTCGGACTCGACAAACAGAAAATACTCGGCGACGGTGTCGTCACCGGCTGCGGTAAAATCAACGGTCGCCCGGTTTTCATTTTCTCGCAGGATTTCACGGTCTTCGGCGGTTCGCTTTCCGAAGCCCACGCCGAGAAGATCGTCAAGATCATGGAAATGGCGATGAAAGTCGGCGCGCCCGTGATCGGTCTTAATGACTCCGGCGGCGCCCGTATTCAAGAAGGTGTGGTTTCGCTCGGCGGCTACGCCGACATATTTCTTCTGAATACGCTGGCTTCCGGAGTCGTGCCGCAAATCTCTGTCATCCTTGGCCCATGCGCGGGCGGCGCGGTCTACAGCCCGGCCATCACCGACTTTGTCTTCATGACCAAAGGGACATCGTACATGTTCGTGACCGGGCCGAACGTCGTGAAGACCGTTACGCACGAACAGGTCACTTCCGAAGAACTCGGCGGCGCGATGGTTCATGCCTCCAAATCCGGCGTGGCGCACTTCGCCTGCGAAAACGAGGCCGACGCCCTGTCGCGCGTGCGACGGTTGATGGAATACATTCCGCAAAACAATGTCGATGATCCACCGTTCGTACCGTCGAGCGATCCTGCCGACCGCGAAGAGATAAAGCTCAATCATATCATTCCCGAAAATCCGAATCACCCGTACGACATCAAGGATGTCATTAGTTTGGTCGTCGATCAGGGGACTTTTTTCGAAGTCCACGAGGACTTTGCGCAAAACATCGTGGTTGGATTCGCCCGTCTCGGTGGACGCTCCATCGGTATT
>CAYVWS010000227.1:0-3666 GCA_964455535.1 uncultured Ignavibacteriales bacterium
GTGAAAAAAGGAGGGCAGGCGTACATAGTCTATCCGCTCATCGACAAGGGCGACAATCCGAATATGGAAAGTGTCGAGGATGCCTACGCCGCGCTTTCCGCTTCACGATTCAAAAATCTCCGGCTGGGTCTTGTTCACGGACGAATTGCCGCCGCCAAGCGCGACGCGGCGTTGGCCGCCTTTCGCGACAAAGGAATCGACATCCTGCTCTCGACCACAGTTATCGAAGTCGGCTTGGACAACCCCAACGCCACGATCATGGTCATCGAACATGCCGAGCGATTCGGGCTGGCGCAGCTTCATCAATTGCGGGGGAGAGTCGGCCGAGGAGATCGCCAGTCGACCGTAGTTGCGATAGCCCATCCACCCTTAACAGAGTTGGCAGAAACGAGACTCAAGTACTTCGCGGAACACTCAAATGGATTTGAAATCGCCGAGGCCGACCTGATGCTGCGAGGGCCGGGCGAAGTCTATGGAGTCCGCCAGGCAGGACTACCCGAATTGCGCGCCGCGAATTTTTCAACCGATCGGGATTTACTGGAGCAGTCACGCGATCTGGCAGAAAAGCTCTTTGCATCTCCAAAGCTTGACTCTGAGTATAAGAATTTGGTTAACTACCTCGAAGAAACAGCCCGCGGACAGGACGCCAACTTAGGCGGCGGGTAACCGGCAAAAGACTCGAACAGACAGTACACCCTCACAAGCGAGACCGTATGTCCGAAACAAATATCCACTTTCTGCAGCTCTTGTGGAGCTTGCAGGCCGGCGCGATGATCCAGCTGGGCAAAATGGCATCGCCGGTCAGCGGCAAGATTGAACGTGACTTGGCCCAGGCACGCGCCACTATTGATCTTTTGGAAGCCCTTAAGATCAAGACCGAGGGCAACTTGGCGAGCGATGAGAAATCGCTTTTGGATCGTGCTCTGTACGAGTTGCGCATGAACTATCTGGATGAGTCATCCAAAGACCAATCGGCACCAGAGCAGGGGGTCAATTCGGCTTCGTCGGAATCCGATAATACTACTACGGGAAACGACCCGATAAATTGACTTTATCTCTTTAACTGGTATATTATTAGCGGCAAGGCATGACTGAACAGACCATGACATCCCCGGCGGCCATCCCAATCGCCACCCTGATGGCGGCGTTCGGCCCCAATCTCGAATTCAATCGGGAGCTTTCATCGCTATCCAGCTATCGAACCGGCGGCAACGCCCGCTACTTTGTCGCGGCTACCGAGCCCTCCGAAATCGTGCGCGCCACCAAAGCCGCGCGACAGCTCGGCATTCCCTTTTTCGTGATGGGCGGCGGATCGAATCTGCTGATCTCTGACGCCGGATTTGCGGGACTAATCATTAAAGTCGACGTCTCTGGAATCAAATGCATAGATGATCTGACAATAGAGTGCGGTGCGGGTGAAGACCTGATGGCACTGGTCGACTTTGCCACTGCCAACGGTCTGACCGGGCTTGAATTTGCCGCCGGTATCTGGGGATCGGTGGGCGGCGCTATCTACGGCAACGCCGGCGCATTCGGTGGTGAGATCGGCCAGAAGATGACGCAGGCGGTCATCGTCGATTCGGAAGGAAACCTGAAGACGGTCGAGCCGTCGTACTGCCGATTCGGATATCGCGACTCGTATCTGAAAGTCTCGCGCGAGGTAGTTGTCAACGCACAGTTCCGGATGGAAAAAGCTGATCCGGCCGCAATCCAACAGAAAGTCAAAGACATCCTTGCCCAGCGTGAGACCAAACACCCCTCGGAACTGACGGCGGGCTGCTTTTTCAAGAACATTCCCGATGCCCGCGAACCGTATGGCAAACTCCCAGCCGGAAGATTGCTTGAGCAGGCCGGCGCCAAAGATTTGCAGGTGGGCGGCGCAAAAGTGTTTGAACGCCACGCCAATATTATCGTCAACACTGGGAATGCGACTTCGAAAGATATTCGCCGACTGGCCGATATGATGAAACAGAAAGTCAAAGACCGGTTCGGCGTCGACCTGCAGGAAGAAGTGCAGCAACTGGGAACCTTTTAACGGAGAACCGCTATCGAGCGCTTGGTACCGATTGACTAAACCAGCACACCCGCTTGGGTGAATGCGAGATTTACGATTCGCCGTTTACTTGTCATACTCCTTTCTCTCGGTCTGATTGCCGGAGTGTCGTCGCGCGCTTTCGGGAAGAAGATCGGCTTTGAAGCCACGCTGATTACGCCATCGGACGTGGTTGCGCCGTTTGAACCAGTATCCAATAGATTTTCCGCCGCTTTATATCCAAAGACCGTTCCGCTCTTGAGTCCAACCCTCAATCGCCAGCCGTCGCTTGATGAGTCGAGCTTTGCCGACAATTCGATGCGCTTTAGCTATTTGATTAATCAAAAAGTGCCGATGGTGCCTATTTCTGTTGACGCCAACGAGTACTTCAACTATCGGGCAGCGCGCATGGAGCGGGCGCAAAAAGACTCATCATGGATGAGACAGCTGCGCCTGATCAAAACCCGAAAAGGGGGAGGCAAGCTCGGCATCAGCGTCCCGCTTCCGCGCCGGGTCGAGCGGTTTGTCGGCGAAGGCGGCGGTAACCTGACCGTGTCCGGCTCCGAACAAATCTCGTTTTCCGGACGGTCGGCGTGGCGCGACGGCGTCAATACTGATCAGGTTCGTCAAAGCAAATTCCCGGCGCTCAACATGGATCAGATCAGCCGGTTCGAAATCTCCGGAACAGTCGGCTCCAAAATCAGCGTCCGTGTGTCGCAGGATAACCAAACCGATATCCCGCTGGCCAACCGCATTCAGATTCGATATAAGGGCGACGAAGATGACATCTTGCGCACCGTCGAAGCGGGGAACACCACGTTGTCACTTCCCAATACCCGGTTCATCGGCTATTCCCGGTCTATTCAGGGATTGTTCGGTATCAAAATGGAAGCGGCGGTGGGCAACCTCAAGTTTACCGCGATCGCGTCACAGGAAAAAGGAACTTCCGAGCACGCCAGTGTTTCGGCTGCTACCCAGGAAGGAGCCAAGGTTGTTCGCGACGCTCAGTATTCCGAAGGCCGTGTCTACGATCTCTTCGCGCTGACCGACTCAATGGCCATGCAGCCGACCGACTCGATTATTAACTTTGAAGTTTACGAAGAAATGCCTCCGGATTCGACGCAGTACAACTACGCTCACGCACTTCCCGATCCGTACCGGCCGGCCGACTCTTCCGGGGCCGATCGCTATCGAGTAAAAAAGCTCGATCCCACGCCGCCCACCGGGACGACGACTCAAATGTTCAGCACCTTCGACGAGGCCTCGACTAATCGTCACTATATCATTTTTCTGACTCCCAAAACAAATCGGGCGCTGGCCGTTTATTATCAATTTCGACGCCAGATCACCGACGGAGGTGTTCCGCCGACAGTCATAGGCGACACAATTATCACGGTGGGTGATATTTCAGGGGCGGAGTTCAAGCTCAAAAAGATTCGCGCAACCTACGACAAGTTCGTTCCGACCGATCCGTCCTGGAATCTGATGTGGCGAAATGTCTACGATATCCCGCTCAATTCGCGAATAGAAGACTTGGATATTCAGGTCTTCAAGGGCCTCCCCGGAACAGAAGAGAATGGCGACAACCTGACGTATCAAACCGACGAGGCCGATCGTCAGTTCACTTACCTGAC
>CAYVWS010000228.1:0-3663 GCA_964455535.1 uncultured Ignavibacteriales bacterium
ATCGTGATGCCGGGGTACTCTTTGGCGATTTGACGTGCGGTGCGTACGAACAGGCCTGAAGTTTCGCGCAGGACATTCGGTTTTTCAACAACAGTCACTGAATTGCGGCCTTCGCGTTTGGCCAACTCGAAAGCGTCGCGGACAATGTTCCCCGAGCCGGTCACGGTGTTGATGCGGCAGGTGATCGCCATCTGGTCGGCCGGGACGGAATCGAAGCGTGCCATGTTCTTGTTGTGCTTCTTGAGAGTCGCACGGACTTCGTCGGGGACCGGAAAATACTCGACTCCGGAGTAAAGCCCTTCGGTGTTTTCGCGGAAGACCACAATGTCGATGCCGTCTTTGTAATTGAGCGGGTTACCGGCGTAGGCCTTGCACGGGCGTAAATTCGTGCGGAGATTGAATTCCTGACGCATCCGCACGATCGGCGAGCGATAGGTGTGGCCCTTGCCCTGCAGTGACGGAATCAGTTCTTTCTCGGCTTCTTCTTTGGGAAGCGAAGTAATTGCGCCGAACAACGCACAATCGGTGTTGCGCAGCAGGTCTTGGGTGCGCACCGGGAACGGCTCGGCTTCTGTGCGCCAGAACTCCCAGCCGATATCGCCGTGGATGTATTCGGCATCGAATTTCATTTTGTCCAAGACAATCTTAGCTGCTTCCATGACATCATTGCCGACGCCGTCGCCGGGTAACCAGGCAATCTTATACTTGGCCATGAGAGAATATCCTTTCGGTACTACGGAATAAAGGTAAGGTTGAACAGGTGTGTCGTGCCCAGTTCGCCTGAATAGGGGACGAACGCGTAATCAAGAGCCAGTGATCGGAAATAGAAACTCGCGCCGGCGGTGAAGTTCTTCGTGTCGTAGCCGGACATGTATCCAGCCCGCACTGAAAACTTTTCGTGGAGTTTGGCTTCGGCGCCAATATGAAGATGCGCTTTGTCATCGACAACAACGATATCAGCGGCACCCAAATATGTCTTGTACGTTCGTGACACGCCGAGGCGATAGGTGAGCGGGAGCGAAATGAAGCGCGAGCCGATTTCGCCGGCATTTTGCAGCCGGAATTTGCTGCCGAGATTCTGTACCGCCCCGCCGACTTTCCAGTCGTGCGGCAAAGATAGCAGTGCCCCGAGGTCGGCGTTGAAGGCCGAGCCGCGCCAGACGTCGATTTTTTCGACAAACCAGCCAAGCGAGGCGCCGATGGCGACTCGCGGGCGAACCTGATAGCTTACGCCGGTTTTGAATAGGAAGTCGCTGGCTTGAAAAAGATCATCGGGCAGGGTTGACGGAATCTGCCGCGCCTGAATATCGGTGATGGTAGCGAAGCGAATTCCGGTGTGCCAGTACCATTTGGGTGTCAGGCGCAGAGCAGCGTAGCCGGTTTCTATGCGGGAGTGATCCCAGAACTCATTGTGACCAAACGATGCCTGAAACTCGGTCTGACTGATCGCGCCGGCCGGGTTGTAGGCCGCCGAGTTAGGATCGCCGCCGATCGACACAAAAGCGCCGGCCATACCCGACGGTCGCGCGGCCGGTTCAACCTTCATCAAAGCGAGGCCGTCCTGCGCGCGCACCATAGCGCCGGCAAAGATCAAGACACCAACTAAAAGGAGTAGTCGTTTCTTCATGTGCGATCAGAACCTCAACCCGAGTGAAAAGAGGTGCTCGGAACCGGCGTCGGCCCGTCCCGAGAGAAACGCGTAGTCGATGGCCATCGTTCGCGCCGGGCTGAGATTGATTTGAAATCCAGCGCCCGCGGCGAAGCCGTCGACCGAATACCCCGACCGCAGCGCGAATTCCGGTCGGAATTGGTACTCTGCGCCGAACCGGGCTTTGACTGACTGTTTGCTGTTCTTGGCCGCGTCCACAGCGAGCAGCAGTTTCTCCTTCAGAAACTGCGATGAGGCCCCTACACCGACCTCAACCGGAACTTTGTCGGTCAGCGTGAATCCGGTTCCGTCGGTTGTGTATTTCAGCAGGTACTTCTCGCTGTTCCAGCGGAATTGTTTGGTCAGATTGCGCACGACCAGTCCGACCTTCGCATTGTGAGCAAAGAACAGGTCGCGCTTCTCGCGGTCGATCAATTCAGTCAGGTAAAACATCGCGCCGAAATCGAAACCGACCGAATTGGCGGTGATCGCCGACATCTTGGAATACAGATAGCTGATATTAGCACCGACACTGATTACCGGATCGAATCGTTTGGCAAAGGTGATGCCGATTTGGTGCGTATTCTGGCTGATCTCGCGACCCACCAAGGCGCCGTCGCGATCACGTTCCTCGACACTGCCCGAGCCCGCGTAGATCCACTGGAGTCCGAGCGTGGCCATGCCCTGAGCGGGAAATAGCACCGATGCAAAACCAAGCTTGCGGCCCTGAGTCATCACCCGATAGGCAGAAGTGAATTCGCGGTACGGGATTCCGGCCAGACCCGCGGGATTGTACAGGACCCCGGAGGCGTCGTCGGAGACGCCAATATAGGCGCCGCCCATCGCGGAGGGCCGTGCGCCAAGCGGTACCTGAAGGAAGGAGCCGGCGTATCCGCCGTCACCGTCGGCGGCGAACGCCTGCGATCCGCAAAGGAGAGCAATAGTCAGAGTCAGAATTACTTTTCTCATGATTGAATCCTTTACGGCAGCACCGCCAGTTTACCCCAGCGATTTTCGCCGCCGGGAAGAGTTACTTTGAAATAGTAGACGCCGACCGCGACCACTTCACCTTTACCGTTGCGGCCGTCCCATGTTCGCCCTTGCGTCGAACCGTTGGGATAGACACCGGCGGCATACGTGACATTGTCGATCGGCCGCGCGACGAGATTCATCGCGAAGTCATAAACTTCGAGTGTCACCGGCCCTGCCTGGTCGACGACAAAGTGGAAATCGACTTCATCGCCTTCGGCCGGAAAGAACGGAACCGGGAAGGCGTAGACTTTGTCTTTGGCGGTGGACGAATCAACCGGAGTAAAGAGCTTTTGGTTGCCCATGTCGTTTAGGTAGACCCGCACGGTTCCATCGCCGGTTCCGACCCAGAGGAAATCGCCGCTTCTCTTGACCGCGTACACCGCGGTCCCCTGAGCTATCAGAGTGTCATTGGTGAGCTGGTTCACGAAGCTAAGTGTGTCCCAGGTCTGGGACGTGTCGCCGACTGAATCATCGACATGATACAAAAGCCCCGCATTGGTAGCCGCGAATACCGTGTTGCCGACGAATTCGAAATTCCAGGCGAAGTCGGATTGGTTCATCGATAGCAAGGTTAGTTTTCCTGAAGGGTCGGTCCAGGTTTTCGCCATGCCGGGGACTCCGGCATCGACCGGCCGACCGGAAAACCAGACTTCGGCAATTCCCGATCCCATATCCCGGCGGGCGATCGCCGGGACAAAGTCGCCGGTGAGGCCGTAGCGATTGGCGGTCACGTTGACCGAGTTGCCGACGGTGTGACCGACAACCAGATCAGCTGACAGCGAATCGAGATTGGGGCGATAAACTTTGAATTTTTTGGCGCGGTTGGTGGAAAAGGCCAGCCCGCGATTGGACGCCAGAATCACTGTATCGCCGCGGATTTCAATCGACCTGATGGTGTCGGTATCCAGACGCAAACTGGCGTTGACGCTGTCGATGATAGTAAAGTTCGTATTCGGATCGCCGCCGTTGGTCGAAATACGAGA
>CAYVWS010000229.1:0-3660 GCA_964455535.1 uncultured Ignavibacteriales bacterium
TGGGACTCTATACTATGTCAATACGGGGTGTGGCTCCGCTCGGCAGTATGATGGGTGGCGCTGCAGCCACAGTCATAGGCACACCGGGCACAATTCTTGTTTCGGGCGCGGTGTGTATTCTGGGTGGTCTGCTCTTCTGGAGAAAAGTCGGCGACTGGCGGCAAAATGCCGCGGCAGTTCTTGCCCGAAGTGAATCGAACGCAACTCCAGTGTCGGCCCAGTCGATGGCCGGCGGTACCGATCACTCGTTACATCAGTAGCCGGATCCAAAAGAAAAGGCCGGTCACCCGGCCTTGTCTTCAGAATCTCAGTTCGTCGATTATCGAACTTTGAACCAGGAATCGACAAATCCCATTTCGGCGTTTGCCGTCATCTTGTCGCCTTCGAAAACAGCTGAGACCGGGTCAAAGGGAAACTTGAAGCTGACCTTGGTGCCGTCAAATGTGACCGGCACAGTTGCCGTCTGTTGCGCGATGTCAACTTTTGTGCCTTCGCCCATCAGATTGTAGGCGATGCTGTACAGCTTGGTTTCAGTGTAGCTGGTGTCGGTCAGCGTGTATTTGGAGATAATCGACAGCGAATACTCTTTGCCGTCGGCATCTTTCCAAGCTACGTTGAAATTGCGGTACGTTTTGGTAAATGTCATAAGCCCGATCACTTCGGGAGCTGTCTGAATCGTGCTGTCGACAAATGTCCGGCCGACCAGTTTGTAGGTACCTTCGATATCGGCGTGCTTGGGATCGCCGGCCATGGCAAGTCCGCAGCAGAGCATGAGTACGCCGAACACAAGAGCGGCGAGGACATGGGATAGTTTCACAAGTTCCTCCTGTCAGTGAGGGTTGTAGGTTTCACCTGTATTGAATTCTGCCGCAGAACAATGCGATTCCCGACCACACGGCAGATCGTGTGCGGCAATGTAACGAAGATGGGTCAAACGTGTCAATGAATCATTTACTGGAGGTCGGTCAGCTCCTTGAAAAACGTCCGCCACTCTTCGACTTTGACCGGCTTCTGATCAAGCAGCTTGGCGTCTTCGGCGTCGAGCAGTTTCTTGTCAACCATCACGAGGAGCACATTGTCGTCAAACCACGAATCGTACATGGTCCAGAACCCGCCGGAACCGGGAGATGAACCCCACGAATTTTCTACTTTCCATTTTCTGATTGTCCCATCCTGCGCCGTATCAATTCCGAGCATGACCATGGCGTGATTGGGATCAGTATCCCGGTAGGAAATCCGGTCGGCCTTGTTGGTGGAAAAGTCGATACCGAGTGTGGTGCTGTAGTCCCAGACATTGGAGACGAACATCCCGCTGTCACTGTAGTTGTCGCGGCCGACATCGCAGGCGAACCACACAATCTGACTGTCGCGAATCATCTTGGCCGTGTATTTCTTAAGCGACGCAATCGGCAGATTCAGAAACTGAATGTCCGGCTTTTCGAAAATATTCTGGCTCTTTTCAAGCTCAAACAATGTCCGGTCTTTTTCGGCGGGGTTGTTCACTATTGCGACATACTCAGTCGTCAGGTCGCCGTACAATTCTGCAAAAAACGATTGCGGCGTGAAGGTCTTTTCGACGAGCACTTTCTTCTCGGTGCTGTCGGCCTTTTTTGTCGAGTCTGTCAGCTTGGTTGTATCCGGAAACTTTTGTGTCTCTTCGTATCGGAACACGAATTCTTTCGGCGGTTGGCCGTAAGCGCAGACGAGTAGGCGATAGATATCGCCCAGCATTTTGTCCTTGTATTGTCTCAGCGCCGGTTCTTTCTCGCCTTTAGCGGACATCGCTCTAATTTCCGCCGCGCCTTTTCTAAGCAAAGTAGAAAGGAGCATATTCGTATTGCCAGTGGAGCTTGATTGCTTAGTCTCCGGCATAACCGAGGCCGGCACCACACCGTACTTTCTGATGATCCCCTCGAAATAGCTCCACCAGCCGCCGTCGCCGATCGGATTCTGAAGGTACATCGACAACACCCGATCGCTCACCGGTCGATCGCGCATGGCGATCATTGCTTCAAGAAAACAATTCGACTTTTCCAACCGGTCATAAAAGGAAACATACGCTTGCGACAAACTGAACTCGGAGAGTTTGAGCTTGGTCATTACCTTCGGCGTGACCGTATTGCACCCGGCGAACATCCAGCACCGGCCGCTCGATTTCTGGTCGATGACCTTTGAATTCTTCAACTCGAAGTTAAACCGCCCGTCGTGATGGGTTACCAATTCGCGATTGAGGGAGAGGTCCTTCAGATTGTTGTTGGTCGCTGCGTTGATAATCCGCTTGATAGACGGATCCCCTGCGACCTGCTTGTCAAACTTAGCTAACATGTCGGGTGTGATCGCGCCGGGTTTGGCTGGCTGAGCATGGATGGATGCTGCGACGAGCGTGATTAGTACGACGATGACGAATACCTGTTTCACTCGATGTCTCCTTGCGAGTCGAATTTGAATTGGCTCACGATACAAACGGGAGAGACTCAGCGCAAGGGCCGGCAGGGCCACTGCCGCGGGACTTCGGCATTCCCAATCAAGACTACTCGAAATGAGGGAGACGGGTCTGTCTATGTGCTTACAAATGTACTGGTGAAATGTGGTGATCGTGCTGATTTCGAGTGAACATAGAAATACCGGAGGACAGACTCGAACTGTCGACCCCCTGCTCCACAGGCAGGTGCTCTAACCAACTGAGCTACTCCGGCATCAAGATCGCCTAAATTACATCATCGGCGCGAACTGTCAAGCGATCAGGTCGGTCAGTTCACCCGCAACTGCACCCGCCGCCGCAATCTTTCTTGTCGCCGGGGTTGCCCGTAGTCAACGTGTAGCCGCGACGAGTGCCGTCGTCGATGAAATCAATATTGATCCCGCCGAGCTTGGCGACATACTCGTTCACGCGCGGATCGATATATGCCGTCACACCGTTCGATTCCAGTTTCTCAAGGCCGTCGATTGACTCTTCCAGAGTCATCCCCAACTGGGGACCACTTCATCCGAACCCCTGAAAGTAGATGACAAGATTTTCTTTGGTATGCGGCTCTGATTTCAAGAGTTTCAGCAATTCGCTGCTGGCGCGTTCAGTTACTTCAAACACAATATATCGCCTCTCGGACTAAGCGTAATAATCTCTTACGCCCAATATAGCAGACATCTGACAGAAAGGGAGCCCAAAAAATCGTGAAAGGGGAATCGATCTTTACGGGCAGCTGCTAAGCGGCGAAAACGATAAATAAAGATGATCGATCAGCGTTGCGAGATCAGAAATGTCAATTGATCCCGAAGCGTCGACATTGGCTTCGTCGAAACAACAAAGCGGGGAGAACGTCAGATACAAGTAGTCTATCAGGCGCGTCAGATCCGAGATGTCGACTAGATCCGAGCCGTCGCAATCGACATTTCCTCTGAATCCCAAACAGCAGGGTCCTGTCGACTTGAGAAACCAGGGCTTCGTATACTCACTGGTCTTGAAGAAGGTCTCAATCATGCCGGCGACTTTCTGCTGTCCTGAGGGACTCGGGTGCGTACCGTCGGCCTGAAAATCAGTGCAGAACCATTGCAGCCCGTCACTCTGACGAGGCGCGGTGCCGTTTCCCCATAAATACGGCCCCCACGCTACCCAGGGAGCGTTCACTGTACCAGAATCAGTGGTGTAGTTGAGCGAGTCAT
>CAYVWS010000230.1:0-3627 GCA_964455535.1 uncultured Ignavibacteriales bacterium
AGGCCAAAGTAAAGCAGATGCTGGAGAAATAGTTTTCCGGGATTCCAGTAGGTCAACTTGGCAAACCAAAAGCGAGGCCATTCGGACGTCCGAATGGCCTCGCTACTCTTCTGAAAGACAGCTTACTGGCATGCCGATGGGGGTGTGAAGCTGATATACAGATAATCAATCAGCGCCGTCAGATCAGAGATGTCTATTCCTGCCAGGCCGTCGACATTGGCGCTTGCCCTGCAGCAAGGCGGGTTAAATGAGATGTAGAGGTAGTCGATGAGCGCGGCCAGATCAGAAATATCGGTCCCGTTGCCGGGATCGCAATCGACATTGCCCGACAAACTTTGGCAGCACCCGCTCACGCGAACGTCGTCGATGTACCACCCCTCGCCGGTAACAGCCATGTCCGAGACAAATCTGAACATGAACTGATGCACGCCTGAATATAAGGTCAGGTCGAATTCAGTGTTCACCCAGTCCGTACTCCCGGAAAAGCAGCGGGTTCCAGCTGGAAGCGCGGTGCCGGAGCTTAGGGCGAGCGGATATCCGCCGCTTGGAGTAAGTGAGGTCCATTGGCCGATTCCGTTAGAGATCATAACAATTGCGCCGTCGTAGCCGGAAAACTCATCCTTTTGTTCGGCGTCAAGACGGTGCCAAAAGGTGAGCTTGCCCTTTTCGGGAAGAAGAACCGGCGGAGATACCAGTCCGCCATCGCACTTGTCGGCGTAGTTGGCCAGACCGGCGCCGCCGAGCTTCCAGCTGGTAGATAGCGTATGGGCTTGTGAAGTTTCCAAATGCCATTGATCGCCATAGCCAGAAGAAACACCCTTGTGTTTCCAAAGTCCCATGCCACTTTCCATGTCATCGTCAAAGCCGGATTGGTCGCCGATGTACAGCAGTATGGTGTCGATAAAGCCGCCGCCGGTAGCCGAATTGGTTTCAAGACTCAGAATGGCTATGTGCGGATCCGGACACCCGGGGTCGACGGTGATAGTGAAAGGAGTCGCTGATGCGCCTTGCGCTTTCCATGCCAGCGCAGGATAGACAGTGTTTTCGGTGCCTATGCTCACAAAGGGATCTTCTGTGGAAAGAGTGCCCGTAATACCAGTTGCGTCCGAACCGGCATTTCGAATCGTCGTTGAAATCGTTATTGTCTCCCCCGCTTGTGCCCGGCCATCATGATTTCCGGCAGATTCTGTGATGCTGTATCCGACCATTTGCAGTGACGGTACAGTTGGAACGGCCAGCTTTTCGACTGCTGAAATCGACACCCAATAGATCTGATTGCCGGAAGTTGTATGCCGGGTAAAGAACAAGTACTTGCCGTTGTGCGACAAATGGGCGCCGTACTCGTCGTACCCGCTATTAAAGCCGGCTCCGAGATTGATCGGCTTCCCCCACGCTCCCGTATTGGTCTTAAAGCTCACGTAGAGGTCGGTGCTTCCGCCGCTGCGTCCCGAATAAAAAATCAGAAAGTGCCCGTCGGGCGCAACACAAGGATCTCCCTCATAAGTGCCATTATTGATCGGGGTACCCAATTTCTCCGCGACAAGGGTATGAGTCGAGTCAGTATAAGCGCGAAAAATCTGGTTGTTATTGGCAATGGCGCGCGTGGAGCCGAAATAGAATGTTCCGTCGTCGGAGCGGCTTCCCCGCCATTCTTTGGCGCTGCTGTTGATGGGCGCCGGAAGAGCGACCGGTGTTCCCCAGGCCCCAGCAGAATACTGGACAACCCAGAGATCATTCGCGGAACTGCCGCTTCGGGCAGTGAAGGTGACCGTGTCGCCGCCGGGAGAAAATACGGCTTCATGGGAAAAATCGAAGTTCGAGATAAACGGGGCGTCGACGAAGGGTGTCCACGCGCCGTTTTCGAATTTCGAATATTTGAGACGCGCCGATGAATAGCTTGCGTCGCCAACTCCCACAAAGAACATAGTTCCGTCGGGAGAGAGTTCGGTCGCCTCCACCCAGGGGCTGACGGCGTTGAGAATTTGCGGTGCAAACAGGACCGGAGTTTCCCCGGGAGCCGTCTGCCCGAAATAGATATCAGTAATGGGAGCGGCCGCCTGATTTGGTTCGATTGGCGTCGCCTGGACAAGACTCGCGAGAACTCCAACAATAAGTATGACAGATACGCTTCTCGTTGCGTTAACTCTCCACATGTTCACGTTCTCCTTTGCGTCTGGTTGATCCGGTTCTTTGGTTCTAGAGGGAGCCCAAACCACGTGAGGAAAGTGATCGGAAGGCATCCTACCTACCTCTTTATTCTGCATAGACGCATCGGCCCATGATTTGTTGCATCAGACAAGTGATTGCAACTAAGAATTATGAAACAACAAGCCGGTGAGAGATACGAGAATCACACCGACATTTGTCCCGGATGTCCGATATCAATAGAATTACTGTGAATGGTTCTACATGCAGTTCGAGCGATAGAAGACCCAGACCTTTTAATAATGCATAGTTACCGAGGATACCATAGAGAATGCGGATAAGGAGCGTAAGCGATCGGGAAGAGCCACGAACTGGACGTGGCTACTTCCCTGCAAGCTCTCGACTGACTGCATATGCAGCCGTCGAGTGGTTCAGAACGCCGGCGACGAGGTTGGAACGCGAACTGAGTTAACGGTGACGCATGCGGCGCATGTCGGCCCAGGTCATCCCGAGAAGCACGGCGCCGCTTATGACCGCGCCGACGATGATCAATAGCAACAGGTTCAGCCAGAAGCTCATGACTCTACCTCACTTGTTTGTCCTCTGCGGAACGCGGCCTGCGATGGCCGCAATACCCGAGGCACAGTTACGTAGTTCTCACTTCATCACTGCAAATCGATTCGAGCGCTTCCCGTCATGAGTGACACAAGAAGTCGCGTTCGCTGTGTTGCGCTTCGATACAAGGCGTTCGAGATGACAACCACGGGTGATCAATCGGTGTCGATCCTGTTGAGTACCAATCACGACGTGGACTGCGTGGTCTTGTTGTCTTATGGACAATTGCGACCACTGTAGTATGGAATATCGCAGATTTTACGAGATTGGCAACAGAAAAATGAGGCCAGCCGACAGTTCGGATGTCAACGAGGCGTCAACTTCGTTACGGGCAGTATGCCGCCGGCAATGGCCTAAGTGAGTGTCTATCGGCTACGGGCACGCTGCCAGCGGCGTGAAGTTGATAAAGAGAAAGTCGATCAGGCGAGAGATGTCCGAAATATCGATGCTCCCGGCACCGTCGACATTCGCCTCCTCAACACAGCAGAGCGGATCAAACGAGATAAACAGATTGTCGATCAAACGCGCTAGATCGCTGATATCTATCCCCTGCCCCGGGTCGCAGTCAACATTGCCGGTTGTCCCGATACAGCAACTGGCTATGGTTTCGTGCGGATTTGCCTTGGCGACATAACACCCTGATGTCGTCAGAGTGGTCGACCCAAAGGTCACCACCGGAGGATTGAACGACAGGTGATACCCGCCCACATAGAAGGCATCGCCGGCGTGATTGAATACGAGTCGCTTGGGATCGCTTAGTCCCTGGCCGTCGGTCTTGAGCCGTTTTCTGAAGGCGCCGCTGGTATCGATCGAGACAACCATAGTGCCGCTGGTCGTTGACGGAATATGATCGGCGCCGGCAAAGTT
>CAYVWS010000231.1:0-3613 GCA_964455535.1 uncultured Ignavibacteriales bacterium
AGACCTTGGAGATGTTCTTGATCTTCTCCTCTTCGGCGGGCATTCTCGGCGTCGTACGCGCGTTTCTGAGCGTCATACAACGCGTTGTAATGTCCAAGCATGACCTGGTTGCTGGCCCCGGCTTTCTGGGCCGAATCGTATGTATTCTCAAGCGTTTCAAACCGGTCGAACTTATTTTGGAAATCGTGATCGGTAATCACAAACGCCGTAATCGCGCCTGCCGCCATCAGCGGAAACAAAAATCCTTTGGTCTTCTGATCAGCATATCGCTGCCCCCAGCCGGGAATAAACAACGATCGCGCCGCCGCTTTGAAGCGTGTCTTCGGCGACAATCGAATATCAACAACCGTTTCTTTAGAGGGATCGAGCGCCACTTTCGTTTTGTATGTCTCGTATCCGCGCTTCGAAATCCGCAGATCGTATGTCCCGATCAGCGAATACTGAAAGGTCACCGGTGTTATTCCGTTGGCTGAGGCCTCTCCCTCGGCACGCACATCGGCGCCCGGCGGATTGGAACGCACCGTCAGATTGCCCGGCGGATTCCCCTGCGCCATCGCCAATCCGGCGAACAGCAAAATCGATATGAGGATGAAAACTCGTTTGAACAAGTACCACTCCATGGTCATCGGATTCATTGTGGTCGCGAAAACACCGATCAGTATATCCGATCAGCCCATTGCAGACAACAACAAAGTAGCCAAAAAAAAAGCCGCCGGTCGGCGGCTTGAACTTTCAAATTCGACTTAGCAGGCGCCCTTGCCGGTAATCACCACAACCACCGTCTTGGCCAGAATCCGCAGGTCCGAAACAACCGACCACGTGCGAATATACTGCAGGTCGTACTGCACTTTGCGATTCACACTCGCCAGCGACGAGTCATATCCGTTCTCCACCTGCGCCAATCCGGTGATTCCCGGCTTGACCGCCAGACGGTGCGTGTAATTGTCGATCTTCGTCGACAGATCAGCCACGAACTTCGGACGCTCCGGACGCGGCCCAACCAGCGACATATCGCCTTTGAGCACGCTCAGGAACTGAGGAATCTCATCCAAACGAGTCTTACGGAGAAACTTTCCGATTCGGGTAATACGCGGATCGTTCTGCGTCGCCCACACCGGTCCGCTGTTCTTTTCAGCGTCGACAACCATCGTGCGGAATTTCAGAATCGAGAATGGACGGCCGTGCAGGTCTTCGCGACGACGGTCGCGCGAACGACGCTCATCACTGGCGTTCACCGCGGCAAGGCGGCGACCGCCGCGACGGCGGTTGATGCCCACTCGAGTCTGCGAATAGAAAACCGGCCCGCGCGAGTCAACTTTGACCGCAAGCGCTACCAGCGCCATCAGCGGAGCCGTCAGAACAACGCCAACCGAGGCGCCAAGAATATCGATACCACGTTTGAAAATTCGTCTCATTAGTCCGCTCAACATCCCTTGGCGGCTAAGCGAAGCCGGCACCGCCATGATGAACAGCGTCGTCATCGCAACAAACATTACTCCGGTCAGCTCGCCAACAAAAAACCGAAGCTGCTGTCCTAATGTCGGATCGAGCGACGAGACGCTATAGGATGGTACAGCCGAATCGGCAGCCGTCGCAACACCGTAATTCATCATGTTGGCCGGAACGGCCGCCACGTTGTCGGTGATTGCTTTGTACTGTTCGTTTCGTAATACCACTTTGTGTCCTGTAATTTCCGAGGTGTACGTTTGTTGTCAGACCCCCATAGAGCAAACCTATTGCCAAAGTACAGATTTCCGCCCCCTGTGAGTTTGAGAAAATTTTTCGACCGCTGCTCCATATAAGAACTTGCAAATCAATGCGTTACGGCATAAAAATAGACACTACTATCGGCGTAAACCCATAGTTTCCTAACTTGGCATGATAGAAGCACGACTTGGGCTGGGATTTAGTCACAAATGCTGCAACATCTTGCGCAGACTATTGCACACGAAAAAACCGGGGAAATGGATACAAAAAGGCCCCGATCTACACCCCCAAATGGGTTCGATCGAGGCCCAACTCTCAGGGCTTTGCTATGAAGAGTTTAGAATTTGAATCCGAGCGAGAAACGATGCAAGTCATCTGACGACAGGTCTGAAGACGGCGTAAAGGCATAGTCGACCCGAATCGACTTCAGATCCACTCCCGCGCCGACCGCGTATCCGGTCTTAATCGAGCGATACTCCCCCTGTCCCGGGTAGAAACTCAGGCCCGAGCGGAGGAAATACTGGTCGTTGAACCGGAACTCCAAACCCTGGCGGGTCACGATATCGCCATACAATTTCTTCTCAACTTCGATCGAGCCGACAATCATCGACTGCACCGGCGCGTACGCGATACCGAATCGCACCGCGGAAGGCAGCTTTTCGGAGACCGCTTCGAATTTCATCGGCGTTCCGATATTGGCCGCCATCGCCGAGATATTGAATTTGCTTACTGTAAACGTCAGCCCCAGATCACCGGCGAAACCGCTGGCCGAAACATCCGCCAGTTTCTGATTGATGTACTTCCCTGTCAATCCCGCCTTCAACTGATCGGAGATCTGATATCCGAATGTAACTCCCGCGGCCCAATCTCCGGCGGTGAGCTGACCGGTCGACGTTCCAAACTGATCGTAACCTTCGATCTTTCCATAATCAACGAACGTCGCCGAAAGCGCGATACCCAGCGACTGATTCACCGGGAACGCAAACGATCCGTGGTTGAGCGAAATATCCTGATACCAGGAGAAGTGCCCGATATTGAACTCTTTGTATTCGAGTCCCGCCGCGCCGGCCGGATTCCAAAATGGTGCGTCGACGCCATCGGCCATCGCCGTGTACGCCCCACCCATACCGGCGGCACGAGCGCCGATACCGACCTGCAAGAAGTCGGCAGCGGTTCGACCGGCGTTCGGAGCGGCTATCGAGACTTTGCCGATGATCGCCACGATCGCCACCAAGACTATCCAGAAGTAGAAGATTCTATTGACTTGTCGTTTTGACATACTACCCATTCCCTTCCAGTGTTTCACTCTGGATATTGGCAATGGGAATGCCGCCCAAGGCGCCATTCAGGACAAAATCAACAATCGATTGTGAGGGGATCGAAAAATGCCGCAAATTGTTGCGCGGCATCAGCATGCACCGACTCCAATAAGCCGGACCCCGGCGCTGAATACGACGTATCTACAAGCCCGATTCGCTTTGTTTCGGGGGGATTTGTTCGTCCTGTGAACCACAAAGGCCATTGCGGCCGCTCCTCCATGAGGCAAGCAGATGCACCGTTTGCGGTTGGCGCCATCTGCGCAAGAATTGATCTCTTTTCTACATATGTCGGGAAATCGAACAGCTTCTTGAGCGAACCTGTAGGCGATTCCCGCCATTCCCGGGGGCGAAATACGGCATTTATACTGCGAAAATCAATTAAAAGTCGCCCAAAACGGGAAAAACTTATCCACACCCGGCTGGGCCGGGAGCCGAGGGGCCTCGCCGCCGGCCAGATGGCTGGACCATGGGGCTTCGCCGCTTTGTGTCCGAGAGTGGCTTTGCATTCGTACACTGTCATTCCCGCACCTTCGTCATCCCGCACCTTCGTCATCCCGCATCTTCGCCATCCCGCACCTTCGCCATCC
>CAYVWS010000232.1:0-3551 GCA_964455535.1 uncultured Ignavibacteriales bacterium
ATCGTCAGCGACGATTCTCCGACCCGCGAGAGGCCGACCATACGTCGGGTCAGAAAGTTTTGCGTGGTGATCCATCGATGGGAGACTTCCATGATTTCCTGCTGGTCGACATCGGAAACCCAGTCGAGAATCACCTGGTCGATTGTCCGGTCGTTTAACACGACATCATCCATCGTCAACACAAATTTCACTTTCATGGCACCTGATCCGCCTTCTGCGGGTTGAACTGTTTCACCACAGAAATGCAACGGTGGTGCCGCTATCAGACGATACCCATGACCACCGGGTTTTGCCAGCGTAAGTCGTGAAATCACAAGGTGCTTCGATAGAGATTGTTCAATCGGAGTGCAGACCGTGAATGAGCGCTGTTTCAGAGTGAATCAAAATCGATCACAAAGTATTGGGCGAGGTCTTTATCTGTAGGATGAAATCAAAACCCGACGGTGGCGAGCCGTCGGGTCGTGTCGTATTGCGAAGTGATCACGGGTCGTTATCGACCCGATCCCCCTTTGTGACCGACGCCGGCGTCGGATCCCCCCCGATCCGACTGCACACCCCGGCGCCGGTCAAGCCGTTGGCAAAGGAGCCACCTTTGCGCGATTGTCCTGTCGGGTCATTCTTCCCGCCGCGTTGCGCTCAGGCGCGAATCGGCGAGGTTCTCCCATAGCGATCCCTCCCTGGTTGCAGGTTCATACCCACAGCGCGTGAAGGAGCGGTTTGCAAGATGGGGGGAGAAAGTCGGGCACACCACGACAGACGTCGTCGGGCGTTGCTCGTGAGGATCGGTGTTGTCTACAGATTAATGACGTGCAGTTTGGCTGAGCGTACTATACACGCTCTACTGTGTGATGTCAAGGGAAAAGATGTGTCGCACTACAGTTCTCAGCGATCACGCGTCACTTCGATCGGGTGTAACCGAAGTGTATACGTTTGGGTTGGTCGCCGGACGGACCTTCGATCCACGCACTCAAAGAATCGCTACCGACAATTCGGTAGCAGACTTTCGTTGGAAAGTCGTGTCTTGGATTTTCGAACAGATACCCCAGCGAATCTGCCGAAGTAAGCCGAAACCAGACTTTGCCTTTGTTTTCGGGAACATCGGCGACGAAGAAAAGGCCGCTGTCGCACTGGATCAATTGCGTTCGCTCGGTGACAACCGTATCAGCGCCATTGACGCGAAATCCGACTCCTTCAAAAGTGAGCGAGTCTTTTACTGACCACCGCTCGCCAAACGATCCACGCTTACCCTGCGCCGTCCAGGTTCCGATCAGCCAGTTCATTGAGGTAAGCGACGGTCCGTGATCTGCTGCAAAAACATCCGCAAGCGTGACCAAACCAAGAATCGAAATTACTGCGGCAATCCTGACTGTTTTCATGAGCGACCTTTCAGATGAGTTTGAATCATATACGAATGAGATCGATCTTTGTTTGGCGCCCGCTTCAGAATTCCAGCCCGGCGGAGAAATACCACCGCTCGCCGCCACGATTGGTGTGACCATAGCCGAATTCGAACGGCCCAATCGGTGTATCCAGCGACAGCCCCGCACCGAATCCCTGGCGAATATTCTTGAGTTTGAGACGGTCGAATCGGACGGCAATATCTCCCATATCCCAGCGTGCAGTGGTGTAAAATCCAAGCGGCAGTCTGACGCGAAACTCCTGATTCACTAAGGCGTACTTGTCACCCGAAAGCGATTCGCCGCGGTAGCCGTTGAGCGAAGTGGCCCCGCCCAGATAGAATTTTTCAGACAGCGGCAGAGTGTCGGCGGAGAGGCCAACCGATAGTTTGAAGTGATAGGTGTAGTTTTTTCTAATCGTATAGTAGGATTCGACGACGGAATTGAAGCGCGTAAAATTGTATCCGCTGGCAAGAAATTTCGGCGAGAGGCGAAGCTGAACGAGATAGCGTTTTCCGCTGGTCGGAAACGGCACACGGTCGAATGTCTCGACATGAGATTCAAAGTTCAGGGTATTGAGATTGAACTCTTCTTTCGGCAGCGATTTGTCGTTGTGCCGAACGCGTTCGATGCCGATGCCGCCGGTGATCGTGCCAAGCCGGGCGATCTGCTGTCCGGCGTTTATCGATAGGCCCCAGCGCGACTCGGTGCGTATGCCGAACGGATTTCCCAAGGTGTCGTAGGTTGTACGGTCGATCTCGGACCATCCGGCGCGAATCTGTCCGGTGAGATAGGTTGACATGATGCGATTAGCGCGGATTTCGCCGAATACGGCCCGCCGATCAAGACCGTAGCGACCATGAGCCAGGCACTCGATCCCCGAACCGAACAGATTGTCGTTCAAAATCTCGAGAAATTCTTCGGACTGATAGTGGTCATCCCAGTGCCATCCCAGGCGCGCCTGAATCGACGGGCGCTCGCGCACACTGAGCAGAACTCTGGCGCCGGAATCCTGCGGCACCGCCTGCAGTGTTACCCGGTCAAACAGGTCGGTACCGTAAATCTCCCGCATTCCGCGGAGCGATTTTTCGAGCGAAAAGGGTTCGCCCTTATGCAGCGGGAAATACGATCTGACCACCCAGTCGCGGGTTTTGCCGTCTTTGGCGACATCGATGTGCCTGATAAATCCTTCAGAGATGTCGATTGTCGCGGTTCCGGACGAATCCAGCGCGACACTGCTGACCGAGGCGAGATCGTAGCCGTGGTCGCGGTACCGGTCAAGGAGAAGGTCGAGCCGATGATGAAGCGATTCGGTGTTGGCCGAATCAGACGATGGGTAAAGCCAGTGGATAATGGAATCAGCGGGGAAAGCCGTCACACCCCGCACAACCAATCGGGAAAAGTGGTCATGATCGGACGTGGCCGGGGCACCAAGATCGGAGTGCTCTATGTTCCCTTGAGACTGAAGGAATGAATCCGCAAAGCGCAAAGCAGCCCGATACCCCAACCGCATGATACTGTCGCGCAGCGCGAAATCGACCGACGAAATCCCGTCCAATTCGGGAGCAATGACATAATCTGACATCGAAAGCTGCTCGGTCAGCACATGCGCGCTCATGATCGTTGTCACCTGGTTGGCGATGTCGACCGGCGTGAGAAGTTTTTCCTTTACGAGAAGCGGGCTGGTCGAGTTGACAGCGACCACCGGCAACGAGTCATTTGCCATGGCCTTTGCAATCGCCACCGGCACCGGTGTCAGAATACCGCCGTCCATGAGCAAACGATCGCCTTGTTCCACACCTGTGAACGCCAACGGGAACGCCATTGTAGCGCGCATAGCATCGGCTAAGGAACCGGTATCGATGACCACTTCCCGGCCGGAAAGGATATCAGTGCACACCGTCTTGAACGGAACTTCAAGGTTGGCGAATTTTCCGGCGGCTCGATAAGTCGGGACCAGTGTCAATTCAGTCAGCAGAAACGTCAGTTCCTGTCCGCCGGTCAGGGCGTGCGGAATCTGCGGGACGAGGCCCTTAAATCGAACTGAAATCAGATGACGCTCGCGTTCGCGTCGTTGAGTGAACAGCATTGAGGCGCGGGGCGGGTCATTGGCAAACAGCTCGTTAAAATCAATCTCTTCCACTATCGATTTGA
>CAYVWS010000233.1:0-3532 GCA_964455535.1 uncultured Ignavibacteriales bacterium
TAGTTCAGCTCGATTCTAGTAGGTCGGGTTGGCAAGTTCTTCGCCATCGGCGGAGAACGCTGACTACCCGACAATCTTGCATCGTCAAGTCATTGCGAGCCCACTTTGGGCGTCGCAATCTCTCCTCGTCTTTTGTAGGGCGGGTCCGTCTTCGAACCCGCCATCTTGTCTTCTCTTAGCCCGCCAAGATACACTCGCGCGTTCCCAAATCAAACTCAAAGATTGGAGCACCGTGTCACCCCGGCCAAGTCCGGGTGCGCTCCGCGCGAACGGACGCCGAGACGGGGCCCAGCCGTTAGACTTGTGGTCGCTTTTGAAACATCGTCATTGCGAGCGTCGCCGTCTTCGGCGACCGAAGCAATCTCTCTTGCCTTCCCCCCCAATTTGTATTATCTGATACCCTCCCGTACACCTACGGGAAACGCACAGAATTGCCCCCGTGGTGCAACGGATAGCGCGTCGGCCTCCGAAGCCGGAAATTTAGGTTCGATTCCTAACGGGGGTATTTGTTTGAGTGGACCAGAACGACTCTTCTATGTACATCCCCTGGCGAATCATTCTCGAGCTTGAAATACCCGCCGAAAAAGCAATTGACAAGCTTGCCTACGCTACAAGACCCAGGAAGAATATTTGGTATTTCTTGGGATTTTCATCCGCCGATATGTGGAGCAAATTCGACGGTATCCTGTTCGACGGAACAATAGATAAGCACCACAGGAAGTTTCATCTGTCGTCAAGCTCCGGCCGCGGCGACGTTGTGTTGCAGGGCACAATCGAAAATCGAGTTATGGGCTCCGTTGTGCGGGTTTGGGTACTCCCACCGGCCTATATGATTCTGGTTGCCCTTTCCTTCGCGGCCTACGTCCTCGTCATGAGCATTGCTCATCCCAAACCCCAAGAAGATCCTTTCTTGATTCTCAAGCTCGCCGCCTTCATGATTGGACTCTTTGGCCTCATCTTCTGGGGGATTCGCTTGAAGGTACAGTCTGTTCTAAAGAATGTGTTCGCTGGCAAAATCGCTAAACCACTCGCGGAACAACGGCCCTGGCCCGAACTTCCCCAACTGTTTGCCCATCCTCCCACGCGCCCCGACGACGAACCTGATATGATCCCCACTCCTGAACCTTCGTTGGTCGACCAATTTGAGATGCTATCACGAGAAATTCTCACTCACAAGGCGACGCCGCCTCATACGATCCGAGTCGATACCAACAAGGAACATTTGTCTGTCAAGTTTCCACCAAGGTCCGCTGAAGGGTTTGACGTATCAATTGAAGTTGACAACAAAGGTGCGACCGTATTCGCCGGTTGTAAAGAAGTTTTCGTCTACCCTATGGGCGAATATGGTGGCGATACTTTCAACCTCATTGCCGACGTATGTGGTGTGCTTCGGACGATGTTGTCGCCGGAATTTCAAATTAGGGTCTTCTCAGTGAACGGCGTTGTTGTGAAATCTCAAGCGGAAGTCGTTGACAAAAAGGGCAAAGTGACGCCGGTACTTGATTGGAAAGTCAAGGGCAAGATTCCCGCGGGAATCAAGACCGAACGAGTTCTGATAAACCGCCACATGCCCCGCCCGAACTGACCCTACAAAATCCCTACACTTTCTCCCCAATTCCCGCCCCTGCACACCTTTCTTGAACATGGGAAGATATGGAATCTCGATACATCAAGCCGAAGGCCCATGGCCGTGGCCCTGCCACTGCACCCCACCCAACGGGTGGGTTGTTATGCTCTGAAAGGCCACTGTGAAACGAACCCAATTCGGTGCCCTATTCTTTTTTGCCACACCTTGCGGATTGAACCGTCTATATTACGACTATCAAAACCCGGAGGTCTTATGAGTATGACTCGGCTGATACTCGTCTTAACGGCGTTGGCGATCTTTCCCGCCTGCTCCGACGATGTCACAGTAGTATCCTCGTCGGAAATGCCGCGTATTGTCGCGTCCGCCGAATACATCAATTTCGCCTATACCTATCGACACTACGCGACCTACATCGATAATCACGGCCGCGTCTTCAATGTCGCCTTTGCCGAAGCCGACTCGATCTGGAAACTCATCGATACTGTTACCGTGTATACTCCCGAAATCTTCGCCACGCTCCTCAACGACGCTTCCACCGATTATTCGGTAGATTCGAGCACCTTTACCTGGATGTTGCAGTCCTCACGTCAAGCGGCGAAAGGAAAGTGGCAAAGCTGCATGAACTCCGGCAATGACATGGGAACCTGGCTTACTTCTGTATATGTCTATGCCGGTGCGAACAAAGCCAAGCAAGTAAAACTCGCCCAGTGGGGTGACTTTAGCTGTTTTAACGACGATTCGCTGGCCGCCCCGCTAAGCGACTCAATCTTGAACTACGTTCCGGCACGCTTGGACCACGATTGATTTGGTAAATTGTACGTTGTACCCCACCCAACGGGTGGGGCAATTGTTTGAAGGGGGCAATGTGAAACGAACCCAAATTGATGTAGGTCGAAATCCCTTGCCCCGCAGGGGTCGCGCTTCGCGCGAGGTCTCGACATCTTGGTTCAGGAAAACGCGCTGGAACTAAACCCATATACCGCACTATTGCCCCAATTCACCTTGTATCTTCTCCAAATCCAGTTCTTCGTTGGAATCAAACGTGAACGACTCCACCTTGCCCGATTTGCCCACCACCACCTGCAACGGATAATTCTCGACCTGCATCGAATCCATAAAGAAATTCACCGAGTCGGAGTAGATTGGGAATGTCAGATTGTGTTTCAGTCGGTACGGCCGGATATTCACCGGCAGATTGATCGTCACACCATAAAGCGGAATGTCCTTCGCCTCGCCCGAATTGATCGCCTTCTGCCACTTCTCCGACATCTCTTTGCACGGCGGGCAGCCCAATTCCATAAACAACACTACCCCGCCTCTGTCGCCGAGCACCGCGCCGGTCGTGGTGGCTGTGCCGCCCTCGTCGATCACGTTCACATTTGGAAAGGCCGCTCCGATCTTCAGCAAACTCATCGGCGCATTCGAGTCTTCGGCAGTCGCCTGCGGTGCCGAACCAGCATTGTCGCGGAGTTTCATTCCGAGGAGTACGCCTCCGACTGCGACCACAAAAACAATGACAACCATCAGGACGGATTTCAAAGTCGAATTACCGGTACTGGCCATGATCTCTTTCCCTTGTCGTTTCACTCAAATGAAAATGGGTGCGACCGTAAAGCCGCACCCCATAATTCAAAACCTTCGCCTGCCTTAGCAGGTGATGATCTGCGGGCACTGGAACCCTTTGGTCACTTTACAGGTGGTGACTGTACCCGATTTGCAGCAATACAGCGGGGTGCCGGTACAGCTACAGGTGTAGTAACAGTTGGCGGCATTGACCGATGTGGGAGCTGTCGCGCCGATAGCAAAGGCCATGGCGAACACAATGAGGGCAACCACAATGAACTTGCGCATACTGATTCACCTCCTCGAATGTCTGAGCAGTTACTCTGTGCGGAAAGCCGGGCGGCCTCCCGGTTAATTCAAAAGCAATGCGCCGACAAGATA
>CAYVWS010000234.1:0-3493 GCA_964455535.1 uncultured Ignavibacteriales bacterium
TCGTCCGCATTCGTGAGCAGCGTGCGCGGGTCAGAGAGCAAAGTGCGCAATTTCTCGAAATCAATCGACATGCGTGACCGGAATTCTATGAACGGGCGTAAGTTTTACGAACTTGAAGAAGTGCCGCTGCCGGATGAAGAAGTTGATGATGGCGTCGAGGGTTTGGAAGATGGCGTAGAAGTCGACGATGAAGACGACTTGTCGGCGTCGGCTTTGGATTTGTAGTCCTTGCTACGGTAGTCGGTGATGTAGAAGCCGGATCCCTTGAATAGAAACCCGGCGCCGCCGGAAATGACCCGATGAGTCTTGTCGCCGCACTTGGGACAAACCTCAATCGGGTCTTCGGTCATCGACTGAAATTCCTCGAACTCATGCCCGCAGTGCGAGCAGCGGTATTGGTACGTCGGCAAGAGTCGCTATCCTTTTCGCGCGGTTACAAATTCGCGTTTCACCGGCCCGGCGTTGACGATTTCCGGCGGACAGTCATCGCGGAATTTCTTGAAATTCTCGATGTACAGCGACGCGAGCTGCAAATACTTGTCCTGATAGGCGTAGGGATCGTCCCAGGTTTTGACCGGATCGAGAACTCGCTCAGGAACGCCTTCGCAGGTTTTCGGCACGGCGAATCCGAAGACCGGATCGGTGGTATATTCGACTTTCAGAAGTTTGCCGTCGAGAGCGGCGTTCAAAAGAGCGCGAGTGTGGTGGATCGACATGCGCTTGCCGATGCCGTAGGGTCCGCCGGTCCAGCCGGTGTTAACCAGCCAGCAAGTGGCGCCGTGTTTGAGAATCTTGTTCTTGAGCATTTCGGCGTAGTAGTACGGCGTGTGCACCATGAATGGGGCGCCAAAACAGGCCGAGAACGTTTGCTCAGGTTCTTTGCCGAGTCCGATTTCAGTGCCCGCAACTTTCGAAGTGTAGCCGGAGATGAAGTGGTACATTGCCTGTTCGGGGGAGAGCTTGGCGATAGGCGGCATCACACCCGAGGCATCGCAAGTCAGCATGATGACATTCTTGGGATGCCCGCCGAGTTTTTCGGGAACCGCATTGTCGATGAAATCAAGGGGATAGGCCGCGCGGGTGTTCTCGGTCAGGTGGTCGTCGTCGAGGTCGAGCAAGCGCGTGACCGGATCGTAGACTACGTTTTCAAGAATTGTTCCGAACTTGCGGGTGCAGGCGTAAATTTGCGGTTCGGCGCTCTGCGAGAGTGAAATCACTTTGGCATAACAGCCGTTTTCGAAATTAAAAACGCCTTCGTCCGACCAGCCGTGTTCGTCGTCGCCGATCAATCGACGCTTGGGATCGGCTGACAACGTGGTCTTGCCGGTTCCAGACAATCCGAAGAACAATGCGACATCGCCCTCCGCTCCGATATTGGCCGAGCAGTGCATGGTCATCACCCCTTGCAGGGGGAGCAGATAATTGAGCACGGTGAAGACCGACTTCTTGATCTCGCCGCCGTAGCCGGAGCCGCCGATGATGCACAGCCGCTGGTCGAAATTCATCAGAATGAAAGTAGGCGAGAGGGTACCGTCGATTTCGGGAAGGGCCTGAAACGATGGAACCGATATGACCGTAAACTCCGGGATGAATTTGCGGAGTTCGTCCTGTGTCGCGACTTCGAGGAACATGTTCTTCGCGAAAAGCGAATGCCAGGCATACTCGGTAATGATGCGGACGGGCAGACGGTAATTCGGATCGGCGCCGCCATAACAATCCTGGACGAACAAATCGCGTCCCTGCAGAAATCCCTGCAGGCGATAGAGGACCATGTTGAACTTGTCGGGATTGAACGGGCGGTTGTACTGACCCCACCAGACTTTGTCATCGCTGGTTGATTCTTTCACGATGAACTTGTCGTTGGCGGCGCGAGCGGTGTGCTTGCCGGTGTTGACGACAATCGGCCCTTGATGGGAAATGGCGGCTTCGCGGCGGAAGATGATTTCTTCGTACAGCGCCGGCACCGGAAGATTCCAGTAGACATTGTTCAGATTCCGAAAGCCCAGATTGGAAAGCGAAAATTCACTCTTGGTCGCTTTCGCTTCTTTGAGCGCCGGGGATTTTATATCCAATAAATAGTGACTCATCGCCAGTCTCTCCTCAGTTTACGGTCCCCGATGTAGATTTCATTCGGAGAATCAGGATCAAGCACCCATTTGATACGGGCGATGCCTTCCATTATTTCTTTGATCGTCCCACAGTAGCTTAGCCGCAGATGTCCTTCCATGCCGAACTCTTTGCCTGGGACAGTGACAACCAGCGCCTTTTCCAAAATCTTATTGGAGAGTGCGACGGAATCTTTGCCGTAGGCAGAGAAATCGGGGAGGCAGTAGAAAGTTCCGTCGGGCTTGGTGCAGTGAATGCCGGTGAACGAACGCAACTCGTTGAGCATCACATTACGATTGTTCTCAAGGGTCAGCCGCAGCGAATCAACACTCGACTGCACGCCCAAAAGAGCGCCGGCGGCGGCTTCCTGCATCAGGACAGGCGGGCAAGATGTGTTTTGAGCCGTCACGTTGCGCATCGCTTCGATCAGTTTGCGATTGGCAATAGTCCAGCCGATACGAAAACCGGTCATGGCGTACAATTTGGAGATACCGTTGATCACGATCAGGCGCGAGCTGTCCGACTGGTCTTTGGCGAATTTGTAGCACGAGGGCGCGGTGCGGCCGTCGAAGACCAGCTTGTGATAGATATCGTCCATGATGAGATAGATGCCCTTCTTTTCGCAGAATTCGACTATCTCGGCAATGAACGAATCGGGGTACATGACGCCCGACGGATTGTTCGGCGAATTGACGACGATCGCCTTGGTGTACGAGCTGACCGATTTCTTGATGTCTTCCATGCGGGGCTGGAAGCGGCCGTCCTCGCTTTGCACGATTACCGGGATGCCGTAGGCCATGCGGACGATTTCGGGATACGACACCCAGTACGGCGAGAGAATGATGACTTCGTCCTGCGGATCGATGATTGTCATCATCAGATTGTAGAAGGCCTGCTTGGCGCCGTTGGCGACGACGATATTTTCCGGCCCAATGATCTTGTTGTAGTTGTCTTCAGTGTAGCGGATGATCGCTTTCAACAGAGACGGAATGCCTTCGGTGGGCGTGTAGCGAATGTCGGCTGTGGTGAGTTTTTGGGCGCAGGCCAGGACAGCGTCGATCGGCACCTTGCTTTTCGGCTCTCCGGCGCCCAGGTGGATCACGGCCTCGCCTTTTTCGCGAAGGACGCGGGCTGATTCGTTGAGCTTCAGGGTCGGCGGTTCGTGAATTTCACGCGCCAGTTTGCTTATGGACATCGATTATCCTTTCAACAGTGTGGCAATCGCAACGACATCGACTATGTCGTCGACTGAACAGCCGCGCGACAGATCGTTGGCCGGTTTAGCCAAACCCTGAATGATCGGGCCGGTGGCGGTGGCGTTGGCCAGTCGCTGGGTTAGTTTATAGCCGATATTGCCGGCATCGAGATCGGGGAATATGAGCACGTT
>CAYVWS010000235.1:0-3482 GCA_964455535.1 uncultured Ignavibacteriales bacterium
CTGCGCGTCAGGCGATATCGTCGCCGCTTCTGGAGAATGTCTCCATCGACGGCGCTCGCGGTGTGCTCATTAATGTCACCGGCGGCGAAGATATGACCCTGTTCGATGTCAATGTGGCGACATCGGCGATCTACGAAGCGGCCGGCGCCGATGCCAATATCATTTTCGGAGCAGTTATCGATCCAAGCATGCAGGATGAAATGCGCGTGACTGTGATCGCCACCGGATTCGGTCGGCCCGCCACACCGATCAAAGTGGAACAGCCGAAACAGGAACAGAAAAAGACAGTGGTCCCGTCCGGACTATCGCTCTTCCCAGAGTCAAATTCACAGCACGAACCGGAACCGGAACCGGTACCGGTACTGGTTGAGGCCGAAGATGCTTTCGCGAGTTTGTCGTACAGCGCATCGGCCTCTCTGGACGGAAACGGGAATGGAAACGGGAATGGAAACGGCAACGGCAACGGAAACGGCCACCATCGCTTCCGCGTGCCGACTTTCTCGAATGATGATTTGAGTATTCCGGCTTACATCAGGAGACTCGAAGAAAAGTAAGCCGCTTCAAAGATATAGAGCTCTTTGCTCTATTTGTTCGTTCCACCACCATGCCGTCGGTTTAACTACCCTGCCGACGGCATATCTTTTTGTTCGAGTTGTGGATGCGGACTATTTGAGGAGTACCATCTTTTTTGATTCGACCCTCTCATCGGTCCGAAGTTGATAGAAATAGACACCGGAGGCGACGCGCCTTCCTGAGTTATCGGTCCCATTCCAAGTCACGTCATACGACCCGGGGAATTTGACGGCGTCGACAAGCTCCGCAACGCGCTGACCGAGCTGATTGAAGATCTCGATGCGGATCCGACCGCGTCTTGACACGGTATATTCAATGGTGGTTGAGGGATTAAACGGATTAGGGTAGTTTTGAAGCAAGTAAAATGATCCCGGAATCACAATGGTATCTTCATCACTGACGTCGGCCGGACTTTTCATCGTCCACATTGCGATGCACGATGAAACTTTCCCGCCGGCCGTGCTAAATTCTCCGCCGACCATCAGATTGCCGTTGTACACACTGAGCGCGTATATTCTTCCGCCACCGAGCCCCGAGCCCATCCCCATCGTATCAGTCCCCGAGCCAAGCGCTGTCCACTTCGAGCCGTCCCATGCCGCAATATTTCGAGCGGGTACTCCGCCCGCTGAATCGAACAAACCGCCGGCAATGAGCCGATTCTCGTATACGGTAAGGGCATTGACGTATCCCGAACCCGCGCCAAGTCGAATCCCGGTGCTCAACGGCTCCCAACTGAAGCCATTCCATTTGGCAATTGAACTGACGGGTGTAGAGCCGGAGTAGTTGAAACTACCGCCGGCGTAGAGAAAACCTTGAAACTCGTCAAGACAGCGTACGCTGTAGGAATTGCCTGCCCCAAGCCCGTCACCGAAACTGCTCCATGACGAACCATTCCACATGGCAATGTCATTCGCCGCAACAAGACCAGCGCTGTCGAAATTTCCAGATACAATGAGACTGTCGCCAACGGCAATGATGCTGTATACCGACGGATCCAGGCCAATCTTGCCTCGCACACCGCTCCCAAGATGTTCCCACGATGACCCGTCAAAAGAGTTTATCGGCGTAACCGTATCGCCGCTCAGTGAGTAAGTCCCTCCTGCGAAAAGTTTGTCGTGCCATATACAAAGGGCACCGATTGAGCCCCAAGGCGACTGCATCACTGAACGCCATTCGTTCCCATTCCAGGCGCCAAGACAATGAATTGGCAGTGTCCCTTCGGGTTGAAAATTCCCTCCGACATAAAGTTCGTCTTGAAATACCAGGGCGGCGTGCCCTCCCCAAAACCCGCCGGCGCGAGTGCTTGAATCTGACATCGTATGCCAATTGTATCCGTCCCAAGCCGCAACGGAGGGCGAAATAATACCACCGGCGACGTCGAAATTGCCGCACACAATCAACTTTCCGTTGTAGATTCCAAATCCTCCGACTGTCCGATCACAACCCAAATTGTAAGGTATTTTCCACTGCGCGCCATCCCACACCCCCAACTGGTATTCGTAGAGTTGCGAGATGGCGAAACGCCCAGTAGCTACGAGTTTTCCTCGATAGGAGGCACATTGGTACACATATCCATAACCTTCAGGGCCCGAAGGTAGGACACTCCAGGTCTGATTGTGCCATGCCAAAAATCGTCTCGAAGTATCGGGTCCAGCAAAGGTAAGACCACCTTGAATGATAAGACTGTCGCCGAGCATAGTCATCGAACGTACGTCAAAGTCGACTCCTGCGCCCAATGCTAGCCACTGCTCTCCATTCCATGCCGCTACATGCCTTGCCGATAGAGCACCCGCCGAATCGAATCGTCCGGCGACGAACAATGTCAAGTCATCGGCTGCCAGGGATACGACTGCGCTATCTGTTCCACCAAGAACTGGAGACCACACCGTGTCATCGTACCGTGCGATATTCCTCACTGTTGAATCGCCGACGTGTGTAAAGTCACCACCCGCATACAGATTGTCTTGAAACACAGCGAGGCAGTAGATCAAACCTTGGAAATTCTGCGTCGAGGGCTTCCACGAACTTCCGTCCCACACCACGAGCTTGAACGTTGAGTCATATCCTGCTATCCCGATTGATCCGGCTGCGTATAATCGGGAGTGATACTCAACCATTGATGATACATATCCGCTGAGGCCGCCTCCGAGGTTGTCCCAGTGCTCACCATCCCAGGCCGCAACAAGATCAACATGTGTACCTCCGGCCTCAGCTAAGGCTCCACCGATCACAAGCTTGTCTCCGAAAGTGGCGAGACAATAGGGGATTCCTGAGACACCGCTACCGAGGGCGTGCCAGTTGTTGCCATCCCAAGCGACTATGTTTCTCGCAATAGCCGAGCCCTGCCATTCAAACATGCCCCCAATCATGAGTTCCCCTCTATATACACAAAGGGTACGTGACTGTCCGTGGTCGTAATATATTCCCCCTCCGCCGAACTGGTCTGACCAATACATGTCGTCGGGATTCGGGGGAGGAACCTGGGCTTTGAGGAGAAGAGGGTCGAACGCCAGGACTGAGATTACGATCAACGCGGTGATCTTGACAAGAAAAAGCGTCCGCTGAAAACACACTTTGTGAATCATCCGTTGCCTCCCGGTTAGTCGACGTTAACATGGATAGACAGGTACGTAACGTCAAACTAAAATGACTCATTTCCTCGTGACGACCGCGTCCGGGAAGTATTCGCTTCGTTACTATGGCATTGATCCCGAATTCTGCGCCCCTGACCCCATACATTGGCGATGTCCCAATTGCTGATTAGGTTGTGGCACAATTGGTTACACCGCCTTGTTCGCGGCACCCGTCTTGCAGTGGTTATCATAAAGGCGGTGACGCCTACGGTTGTCGATTCGGGAGGATTCATGAGCTTTCGGCCTATTGATCCGCAGTCATTCGCGAACCGATTC
>CAYVWS010000236.1:0-3460 GCA_964455535.1 uncultured Ignavibacteriales bacterium
GCGCCATGACGGTAAATCCAAAGGTCGCGCCGAAGCCGATCATCAGTATCCAAATGCCGAATTTCGCCACGCCGCCGATCGCTCCCACGTGCGCCTTGGAGAAAAAGAAGTAGATGAGCGATGAAATCACGCCAAGAAAGATGATCGTCATCGCAAACCCCGACGTGTAGTCAAAAAGTCCGGTGCCAAAATAGTCGCCCCAGTTGATCGAGGCCATCGTCGCATACAACTGCTTGTTGATGCGATTGGACATCTCCAGCGGCACAGCGAGTCCCGCCGAAATACCGATATACAGCGCCATCGGATACCGTGACACCCACGTCCAATTCCGGTTGAAGCGCGTAAACATCAGAAGTCCGAGGATAAGCGGAATGATATACCACGGCTTCGAAGAATTCAGCCATAGCATATACCAGTCGCCATCGGCCAGCCGACCAAACAAGTTCGGCACCAGATTATTGTGCCAAAGAATGATGACGAAATACCCGGCCGACACTCCGACTACCAGATGCTCGGCGAACTTGTAGAACGGATTGTCCCGATACAAAAACGAGAAGGTGGCCAGCGTGACAAACGCCGCAAATGTGGTCCATAGAAAAGTGCTTACTTCCATGACTACCTCCCCTCTCCGAGTCGGCGGGCCCGTCGGCTCATGAAGTACCCGATGTTCCCGATGATGATAAACAAAATGATCACAATGTGGGCCCAGAGTTGAATGCCCATGCCGTCGGCGGCCAATCCGGGATTGTCACACAACTGCTCATACTGAGCAGCTCCAAGCAGTCCACCCATGATTCCGAAGAGCTGGCCTGAGTTCAAATACGGATAATAAATCGGCGCCATAACGCCGGTGGTTCCCAAGGCCATAGGGAAACCGAATCGCCCCTGACCATAGCTGATCCAGGCGTCGGTAATATTGCCGGCGCCGATGTCGATCACACAGGCAATCTCACGGTAATTATGCACGCCCTGCATCATCGGCAGTTCGTCGGTTTTTTGACCGTAGTAGTCGACCGGGAACGGCAGTCGGAAGTCTTGCCCCATCGCTAAAATCTGAATGGCGAAATAGGCCTTGTACCCAAGGAATACATAATCGATGCCGCTCTTGATTTCGCGACCTTTGTACGTAACACCGTTATAGGTCTTGTCGACTTTCATGGAGTCACTGATGTCACGAATCGCCTGATCGGCCATCCCGGGACCGTTTTGCGATAATGCCGTGAATATCACTTTGAGATTCTTGCGGAAACACTGCTCCGCCAGTGCATAGGTCATCGGATGCAGTTCCGCCTGACTGCTCGGATCGTAGTCAATGGCAATGAACACAATCTGGCCCGGCTGCAGCGAATCGATGAACTTGTAAATTCTGCCGACTTCTTTGTTGACCGGCAACGGGACGTGCACCGCCGCAGCGTAGGTGATGATACAGGCAACCGCGAGGAAGAGGAAGACCCATCGGCGATCGAGCGCCATCATTCTATCAAACAGAGTTTTTTTCATGTGTCCTCACTTCCCCATATATCCGCGTTCAATGCCGAGAATGATCTTGAGCGCGGTGGCCACCATGCCCAGTCCAATTCCCATGATGATCGCGCGATTCGCCGCCAAGCTCGGCACATTAAGCAGCCAGTTGGCAACCGTGGACAGGAATGCGCCGGTGTCGCTTCCGAAATACGGGAAGAAGCGCATCATCATAATCAAGGCCGCTATAAGCAGAAGTGAAGCGAGCACATTGCGCGCGCGAAAGGCGCGATACGCGGCCGAGGCAATGAAGAACGCCAGCATCGAAAACATCGTTGATTGAATCGGCGTCAAAATGTAATCGAAGAAGTTTCGGAACAGCGGGTTTTGCAGCCCTTCCGATGTATAGAAGTGCAGCCCCCAGTGACCGTCGACTTTGGCCGTGAAGCCGAAAATGATCATCGCAAACAGCCCGCCCAGCGTAACAAACGAATAGGGCCAGGCCTCGCGACGCTGCTTTATCTTATCGACCGACACCATCACCAGCGACCAGATTCCCAGCGCCAGCGCGAAAATGCCGATGATCGTGGTCCAATCTAAGAGGAATTCATATATCCATTCCGAGGATTCGTGAGGAACGAAATACTGGAAGATCATGAAGACCGCAAAGACGAACACCAATACGAACGGTAATTGTCGTTTCATTGATCTTCTCCCTTAGTCTATCACTCGGAACAGTTCTTTGAACCCAAGCAGCCAGTTCATGTCGGCGGCGTGTCCGACATTGACCGCCAGTATGCCTACAATGGCAAGGATCAGAATCGCCGCTTTGGCATAATCCTGCGCTTTCAGGGTTCCGAGCAGAAGCGGCTCACGACCGAGATAGGCCGACGCCGCAAACAACTCCTCGCCGATCAGCGTGTAGTCGCAGGCCACGACAAAGAAAGGAATCTGCGCGACCTCATCGGTGCCCGCGATTTGAATCGATCCAGCCATCGCGCCGGTCTCCGCAAAGATCAGCGACTCGGCGTAGAACTTACCCATATACAGATTGGTCGCCGGAAGATCGCGAAGCATGATGCCGTTGACCGCCGCCACATAGGCGAACTGCGACTGCGTGATGAAGAACACTGAATCGTCTTTGTAGCCGTCGGGACGACCGGCATCCATGTAGCCGGTCTTGACGATATCCTGCGCAATCGACATCACGATCGGATCGTAGCACGGCACGATCAAACTGGTCTGATATTCGGCCACTTTTTTGGAGACACGGCTCAAGATGGTAAACGAGGCCAGCGTGGCAATATCCGCCGCTGTCCCCGCACCCAACAGATAGAGAATCGGCTTGCCCATTTCAGTGGCGCGCCCGATGGCGTCATCCACTGCTTCGATACCTGCCAGCGGACGGACATAAAGTTCATGGCCCAGCTTGGCCTTTTGCACGAACAACACTGTCAGCGCTGCAAAGAAGAGCACCGCGATCAGCACGGCGATGCGACCGGTGTTAAACCACTGTCCGGAACTTTGCACCGGGCCGGCAACTTCCGAGGTCGACCGCACATTAGGATCGATCGTCACCGCGTCCACGCGGAAATAGAAATCGCAAAAATCCGGAATGTAGTCGGCGGCGGTTAATTCACGGGAACCCTGATTACCGAAGCGGGTGCTGCCGGACGGCACCGTACCCACTTTGCGCCACTCGCCGCCGTTCGGGTACATCTTGTGCGCCGCACCTGATCGCTCGGCCAGCGCTTCCAGATCATCAAGCATCTGGCGCGACTGCTTTCGTAATTCGGGAATGCGAGTTTCGCAAATCGTCAGCGAGTCGCCAACGAGTTTGGCGGAATCACCTTCCAGATAACCGATGATATTGCTAAACCGCCGTTCCGCTCGATCAAGCCTGGATAAAGTGTCAACCGCGGCCTGCCACACCTGTCGGTCCTGCGCTATGGTGTCCATAAAGAAGGGCACCCATCGGAAGACGTCATAGGCCATGACC
>CAYVWS010000237.1:0-3430 GCA_964455535.1 uncultured Ignavibacteriales bacterium
CGGGGACGGCGCTGACGCTCGAGCTGGCGCGGGTATTCCGCAAGGTCCCGACGCGCAAGTCGATCATCTTTATGCCGTTTTCGGCCGAAGAACAAGGGCTCGTCGGATCGAAAGCGGCGGCACAGGGGTTCAAGAATGCTGGCACTAATATCGAATGTATGTACAACTTTGACATGGTTGCCTATGTCACCGACGCGATCTGGGGATTGAATCTTTCGAGCGGCGGCAACACGGCCTACCGTCAGATCGCCGCCGACGCGGCGACGCGGCTGACCTCGATTGTGCCGTATATCACTTCGATGGGGGGATCGTCGGATCACTATTCGTTTTTCCAGAGCGGATTTGATATTGTCGATCATATCGAGCACAACTTCAATACGCCGGGCTGGCACACCAACATCGATTTGTCGTCGCGGTTGAATTTTTCGTATTTCACTCAAGTCGCGAAAATTGCGGTGGCCGAAGTGGCGATCAGCGCCAATGCCGGACTCCCTGGGAAGATCGCGAAAGTCGTGGATAACGGCGACGGTTCCTCAGTAACAGTCTACATTGCCAATTGTCGACCGGGATCGACCAATTGGGTGCATCATGGCGCAGTGTCGGGAGTGCTGACTGACTCGGTGCCGGTGGGTGCGGGCGAGTGCTCCGTTGTCGTCGGTGGGCTGACCGAAGGACAGCCGCACTACTTTGGCGTGTTCGAAACGCCGCCCAACGGGTATCGCTCGATCTGGTCGACAGAAGTGTCGCAGACTCCGCTTTTGTACCCACGAGCGCCGCGCGCGTTGGCGCTTGATCCGCAGGCGGCCGCAGTGAACCTGAGTTGGAAAGACAATCTCGAAGGCGACCTCGATCACTACGTAATTCATCGCAGGGTGGAGGGAATTGGCGACTGGAGCGTGATTGGCACGACGTCAGGAGATACGTCGTTTTCCGATACGCATGTGGTTCCGCAGATTCCGTATTTGTATGCGGTCACCGCGGTCGATCACGACGGCCATGAATCGGGCTTGTCGCTGACTGCTAAAGCGTATGCCGCGACTTTTGACGGCGGCCCGGTGATTGTCGATGATTTTCTGCAGGAAAACTACACGCTGCCGACACAGGCGCACCAACTTGCCTGGTATGATTCGCTGATGTCCGGCACGCCGTACGAAGTCATAGTCGTAGACTCGACCGTCGACACGCTTCAACGTGCAGAACTCGGACGGTTTTCCAGTGCGCTATGGATCGACGATGATATCTACATGAAGATGCTTCTAAGCGACACGCCACAGGTCAACTGGTTTCTGGGTCACAACACCAACATGATGATTGCCGGGTATCGCACCATCGACAAGAACGCGACTTCGCCGGTGGCATCGAATCATGTCTTGAAATCGCAATTTGGACTGTCGACATTCTCGCCATTTATTCAGCCCGACTTTCAGGGTGCCAAAGGACAACTCGGTTGGCCGGATGTGCAGATAGATCAAACACGCGGCGCGTGGACACTGAACTATGTCAGCAAATTGACCGGTGTTGCCGGAACAACAGTGATCTATCGATACGACTCGGACGGGGATGATCCAGCGACTGAGGATCAACCATGCGGAATAGCGTGGGATTCGCCGCAGGGCAAGCGGGTGCTGCTGGCGTTTCCGCTTTGGAATCTGAGACCGGCGACATCGAAAGCGCTGGTTACCAAAGTCCTGCAGTATTTCGGTGAGTCGGGCGGCGGGGCAGTGAATGGCGATATGGATGCGTCGGGTGGGCTCGATATCGCCGACCTGACCATGCTGATCGATTATTTGTATATCTCGCTCACACCGCCAACGGTGATGTCGGCGGCGGATATGGATCAATCGTGCAATGTCGACATTTCGGATGTGACGTATCTGATCGCGTATCTGTTCTTGAACGGCCCGGAGCCGCTGGCACCTTGTGGGGGGTGAGGGGGGCGGTACAAGGGTGAGAGGCAGAGGGGAACGGCCGCATACGACAGAATCAGTCTGGAGAAGTTGGATGAACAGACTTCTGATCTTGTTAGTAGTTGCCACTTCATTTACGGGGTGCGAGTATTACGCGTCCGTACACAAGAGACCGTTGGTCGCTCTCAACAAGACTTCCTATGAGTTCCCTCGTGAGATCGATGCCGTGCGAATTGCCATTCACAGGGGTTTTTCCGCTCCCTCGAGATACGATGTGCCATACAAAGTTGGCTTGGTCAACGACCTAGAGGCTGATGTCTTCTTCACTGTCGAATCCAAGGGCAACGATTCAACGGAATCCGCGGATGCTGTCCGAGCCCGAGTACTTAGAGAAAACAGTAATGTGACCGACCTTCCAGGTCAACTCGAGTTGTTGGATTCAGCGGATGCAATATTGTGGGCCAGGGATTCGCTTCACGGAGTAGACTTCCTCCTGAATCAGCTCGGCGTTGAGTATTATCTGTCGCCGATCTATACCGTTCGTGGAAAGCCGGTCCTCGTTTCGACGACTTTTTCGATACACCTGGAAGCTGTATCCGATTCTTCTACAATGGTCACAGTGCAAGCTGACTACTCAAGATTCACTCGCGGTATGCTCCAGTTCGGCGAGTATTGTCTGTTCCTCAGGACAGATACACTTGCGTCAACGACCGTTGAAGAGTATTTGATTTTACAATATCTCGGTCGAATTCTCGATGTCACCGATATGCCTCCCGTCATCCTGCCGGAATAGACTGAAAGAGACCCTTCCACCACATGTACTTGAGAATTCGAAAGAAAAGCCGATCCTGGTTTGATAGCGCAAAATGGTCAGCAATTGTTTCGTTGCCTTTATGCGTACTTATGGCCTTAGATACACGAGTAATATTGACTTCAAATCACGGTTTTATGCCACCTGTCGTCTACTGGTTGGGGATGTGTTTGTATCTCGTACTCTCTCTGCTGAAGGGAGTCTATGACGGAGAGTTTGCAATGATCTGTGGGTTGTCATGTGTTGCAAATTCGGCAGTCATTTGGCTTCTCACGTACCTTATCGTGCGAGTTTGGCGAAGGCGTCACTCCCGATCTGGTTGAGATAGATTAGTTAGGTACGTAGGGGAGACCGCATCGCGGCAGGGGTTTCGACCCACAAGAAGAAAGGCGGGTTCGGGGTCGTAGTTTTCTTTTGTAGGGCGGTTCCTTCTTAGAAACCGCCAACTTAGGATGAGGAAAAGATGGCGGGTTCGAGGACGAAACCGCCCTACATCGAAGGCCGAGCGAATTGAGAAACCCACCATAAATGGTGGGCCACCACACGCCCGACAGTATTGGGGCACTGCAGGTTTTAGTTGAGCAGGGGGCGAAATAGGGGTTGATTACAATCCGTGCGAACAGCCCAAAAGAAAATCGCCCCGGCGAAAAGATCGCTGGAGCGACTGACTTTTTGAACCGGCTGTTCGTTAGGCCAGCTTGGCGACAAAGGC
>CAYVWS010000238.1:0-3414 GCA_964455535.1 uncultured Ignavibacteriales bacterium
TATTCCTACATTTCAGAACCCCAATCGAGCGGTTCTGCGAGCGAAAACTGGGAAACAGGTGGCCGTCTACATTTGCCGGCGTAAAGAAGTTCATTGGTTCGTTCACCAAGGGGATTGAACTATTGAAATCAAGCGGCCATCTGATCGGGGGGATCGGGCTGTCGTTGTGTCAGTGGCTGTTTCACATTCTCGTAATTTACTTTCTGTTCAAGTCGTTCGGCTTTCATCTGTCGTTGGCTTCGGCGGCGCTGGTGATGATCATCAACACCATCGCACTGCTTGTGCCGATCACGCCGGCCAACGCCGGGACATTTGAAGTGGTCGTCTCGACCTCGCTCAAGGCGTTCGGGGTCGGGCAGACCGATGCCGTCCTGTGCGCCCTGGCGCTGCATCTGGTCGACCTGCTGCCGATTGTCGTGCTCGGGTTGTTTTATTTCAGGGTCGAAAAATTATCACTGTCGCAAATCAAAAGAGAGCATGAGGACGACACGATTCTCGACAAAATCTCCGACGAGGGGACCTTCATCGAAGAGGGGAAACCGAAATGAGTGGGTTCACTTTCTTGCCGGCGGCGGAAACATCTGAATGTTTCGGACGTTGCAGTAGCCAATATGCCGCTTTACTGACTGAAAGGGTTTTTGTTTGATCAATAGACTGGTAACGCCCTCCAAAGCGCTTGGACTCTCGCAACTCTATCTCGACTATCTAAACGGCAAGGCACCGGCCTCGGACTTTTTGGCGGCCGACGGACTCTCAGCTATCGCATCGGCCATTGACCGCCGCGAGTATGCTCGCGGAAAGATGCATGATATTCTTCAACGCCAGAATCGGGAATTTGGTGTCGATCAGGCCGCGTTCGACTCCATCGCGCGATTGACCGATCCTCGCGCGGTCTGCGTATTCGCCGGACAACAGGCCGGGCTCTTCACCGGGCCGCTGTTGGTCATTGTCAAAGCGTTGGCTATCGTAAAGATCGCGCGAGAATATGAAGCCAAACTCGGACGACCCGTTATTCCGATCTTTTGGATAGCAGGCGACGATCACGACTTTGCCGAAATCGCCACCACATATGTGATGAACCAGCAGTCGGAACTCGTCGAATTGACCTACGCCGCTCGACCGGCCGCCGAATTGCCTGCCTCAGAAATACGAATTGAGAATGCAGAAGAGTTGACGCGCCTGAAAACGCTCCTGCAGCAAACGCTCGGCAAGACCGACTTCACCGACGAGTTGTACGCCTTGGTGGATTCTTCTTATGCAGTCGGCGAGACATTCGTCAGCGCCTTCGGCAAAATGATGGCCCGCCTAACCGTCGGAACCGGGCTGGCGATCTTCAATCCAGGGGATGCTGAAGCCAAGGCACGGGCGACTGCTTTCTTCGAAAGACTCGTCGACGCCCAAGCCGAGATACACGCGTCTCTCAATCGGACCAACGCCGCCATTCAGCAGGCGGGATATCATCTGCAGGTCGAAAAGAAGGAAAATTCAGCGCTGTTATTTCGGAATCAAAACGGTCGAAGGCCGGTTCAGTTCAACTCCGGTCGATTCGTTCTTGATGGCAAATCGCTTACCGCCTCTGAGCTGAAATCCGAGATACACGCCCATCCCGGCCAGTTTTCGCCCGATGTAATGACGCGCCCGTTGATGCAGTCAACCCTTTTCCCGGTGATATGTCAAATCGGGGGACCGGCCGAGATCGCCTATCTGGCCCAATGCCGTTCATTGTTCAAGCTCTTTGATCTGCCGACGCCAATTCATCGCGGTCGACCATCACTGACCCTGCTTGAAAGGCGAATTGAAAAATTGGTCGACGAGTATCAGCTTACTTATGACGAAATCACCGGCGATATCGAACAGGCGGTCAACCGGGTGATGGCGGCCAATTTCCCCAAAGATCTCGAAGCGGGGTATCGCTCGCTGACCGAAGATTTGTCGGCGCGTTGGAAGCAGTTCGCGGATTCGTCGCTGGCATTTGATCCGTCGCTTGAGGAATTTGCCAAGCAGACCTACGGCAAGATTGATTTCTCTCTCAAGAATTTCGAGGCCAAGCTCTTTGCCGCTCATAAGAAAAGAGGGAAAGATATTCGCGAGCGCATCCACCGGGTACAACATCACCTGTTTCCGCGCCGAACTTTACAGGAACGGGTTCTGAATATTTCGTGTTATCTTGCCAGATACGGGTCGGGCGTGCCCAGGCAAATGTTGGATCAGATGACGACCGACCAAACCGCGCATCAGTTGATTGCGCTTGCGGAGAAACCAGCAGTATGAATATTGGCATCACCTGCTATCCGGTTGCCGGCGGATCGGGCATTGTCGCCACCGAACTCGGCCAGCAATTGGCCGCGCGGGGGCACAAAGTTCATTTCATTTCGTATTCGATTCCATTTCGGCTCGATCAGTATCAGACCAACGTCTTCTATCACGGTGTCGAGACGACCGCCTATCCGTTATTCAAATTTCCGCCGTATGAATCGACACTATCCGCCAAGATGGCCGAGGTCACCCGTTCATCCAAGCTCGACATTCTGCATGTGCATTACGCTGTCCCGCACGCCACCTGCGCCTATCTGGCCCGTCAAATGCTCTTGGCGGCCGGGGAGCCGATTCCAAAGCTGATAACGACTTTGCACGGCACCGACATCACACTCGTCGGCTCCGATCCGTCATTTTTTGACATCACCCGTTTCTCGATCAACGCTTCCGATGGCATCACCGCCGTTTCGGCCTACCTGGCCGATGAAACCCGCGATGTCTTCCGGACTGAGAAAGAAATTCGGGTCGTCTACAACTTCTTCGATCCAATTCGATTCAAACCGCAGGTAGGTAAGCAGTGCCGACGGTCTGAATTCGCCTCCGACGGCGAAGTATTGCTCTGTCATATCTCGAATTTCCGCCCGGTGAAACGCACGCTCGATGTGATAGATATCTTCGACCGCGTGCAAGCCGAAATGCCTGCTAAACTTGTCATGATCGGCGAGGGTCCCGATACGGTGCTCGCCCGTCGCCAGGTAACCAAGCGCGGCTTACAAGACAAAGTCTCGTTTCTCGGCAATCAGAGTCGAGTGGAGGCGGTGCTGCCCTGTACCGATCTGTTCTTGCTGCCGTCCGAAGAAGAGTCGTTTGGTTTGTCGGCGCTTGAAGCACTTGCCAGCGGTGTGCCGGTAGTTGGAACGCGTGGCACAGGACTGGCCGAAGTATTGACTGAAAACAAGAATGGATTTATGCTGCCGGTCGGGGATACGTCGTCGATGGCCCGTGCGGCGATTTCGCTTCTTAAAGACAAAGCGCGCTTGGCCGAATTCAAAACCGCCTCGCATGAACTGGCCCAGCGGTTCAATGCCGACAAGATCATAACTGAATACGAAAACTATTACGAGGAAATACTGCGTGGCTGAAAAGCTCGACATACTC
>CAYVWS010000239.1:0-3407 GCA_964455535.1 uncultured Ignavibacteriales bacterium
TCGCTGTATGTCCCGATCGGTGGCTACTCGACCAATCGCCGCTTTTTCTCGAGCATCGAATCGGAAGTCGTGCGGCTTGACATGGACAAAACCGGCGAACTGCTCTTCATCGAGATTTCTCTGCCGCGCAAGAAATGGAAAATCGAAAAGTCTCTCACCTTGCCGCTGCATGCCACGCAGGCCGATATCCGCTGGCTCGACTTCCGCGCCGATATCGAAAATCCGCCGATCATGACCACACCTGATCGTTCGATTGTCTGTGTCAATTTCAACGGCGACACGCCCACCGAATCATACTATTTGGCCGAATCGGTCATTGCCGAAACGGTAAACAAGAAGCAAGTCTGCCGTATTTGGGTCAGCGACATTATCGACGATGCCGGCGGCCGCGAAATCGCCGCCTTCCGCAAATCCCACCCGGCATAGCCCGTCTCCGAGAGCAACTTCCCGCAAATTCTGTCGTTGCGAGGAGTCTCCGACGAAGCAATCTCCTCCCCGCATCATATGCTGTACTACTGATAGCCGACCGCTTTGCGGTCGGACGTGCCGCACCCCGTGTCACCCCGGCCAAGTGATGAGGCCGCGCCCAGCGGACGAATCACGCCGAGCCGGGGACCAGCTGGTGATTACGAGTGTGACTTTTGTAATCATTCGAGGACTGGATTCCCGCTTTCGCGGGAATGACGATTTCGGAGTCGCCGCGATTAGAGACGAACTACGCTGCTTTCTTTCGTGGGTCAATCCCGCCCGCCCACGACGGACGAGGATTAGACATCTTCTGCCGTACCCTCCGCTCTGGTCACACCCTTCCAAGGGGACGAGGACCAATTTCCCAACTCTCAAAAACGTCGAAGCAAGTTCCTCTCCCTTTGGGAGAGGATGTCACGAAGTGACAGGTGAGGGAATTTGCGTGTTGCATGCAGTCGCGCCCCAATTATGCCGACATCACAACCTCACCATCCCCCGTTGACCCAAATGCCTAAACAATCTTAATTACCCCCATGCCGACTGTGCCTTCTTCCATTATTGTCGAATACGAAAAGCTCAAATCCGACATCGAGCGGCACAATCGCCTTTACTATGTTGAGGACAAGCCCTCTATCTCCGACGCTGCCTACGACAAACTGTATGACCGCCTCCTCGAAATCGAAAAACAGCATCCGTCACTGCTGACGCCGGACTCGCCGAGCCAGCGTGTCGGCGCGGCGCCCTCCAAAAAGTTTGCTCCGGTCCCCCATCGCGTCGCCATGCTGTCTTTACAAAAAGTCACGACCGCCGAAGAATTTGCCGAATTCGACCGTCGCGCCCACGACCTGCTTGGCGATATCGGCGACATCGAATATTTGGTCGAACCAAAACTCGACGGCCTTGCTGTCGAACTCGTTTACGAAAACAGCATCCTGACTGTCGGCTCGACCCGCGGAGACGGCTCCATCGGCGAAAACATCACGCCTAATCTGCGCACCATTCGGAATATTCCGCTCAAACTCTCGCAAACAACGGCGAAGAAGTACCCGCTTCTTGAAATCCGCGGCGAAGTAATCATGCGCCGCTCGTCCTTCGAGAAATTGAACACACAGCTGACAGAACGCGGCGAACAGCCGCTGGCCAACACTCGCAACGGCGCTGCCGGATCGCTGCGTCAGCTTGACCCCAAAGTCACCAACTCCCGTCCGTTGATATTTTACGCCTACGGAATCTCCGACACCGACCTGCCAGGGCTCTCTTCTCAATCGCAGGTGATTGATTTTCTCAAAGCCGAGAACTTTACCGTGAACGATCGCGCCGAATTATCGACGGGCATCGCAGGCGTTCAAAAGGCCTTCGACAAACTGAGCGCCGCCCGTCCTAAGCTTGACTACGACATCGACGGCATGGTGGTCAAAGTCAATCGCTTCGACTATCAAAAAACACTCGGCCAGATCTCCCGTGCGCCGCGCTGGGCGGTCGCCTGGAAATTCGCCGCTGAACAAGGCGAAACGATTCTGGAAGACGTTGAATTTTCAGTCGGACGCACTGGCACAGTGACACCGGTCGCCAAACTCAAGCCGATTCGCCTGTCGGGAGTGATGGTCTCCAACGCTTCGCTGCACAACGAAGATGAAGTCGCTCGGCTCGATATTCACTACGGCGACACGGTCGTCGTCCGCCGCGCCGGCGATGTTATCCCCGAAGTTATGGAAGTCGTGATCGACAAACGTCCCAAAGGGGCGAAGAAAGTAACGTATCCGAAAAAGTGCCCGTCGTGCGGCGACCAGATTGTCCGGCTCGACGGCGAGGCCGCCTATCGCTGTCTGAATACTGCCTGCCCAGCGCAAATCGAAGGCCGCATCATTCACTTCGCCTCAAAGGGCGGCTTCGATATTGAAGGCCTAGGCGACAAATTGGCGAAGCAGCTCAACGAGAAGTCCCTCATTCACGATCCCGCGGATATCTTCTTTCTGACCAAAGACCAGCTTCTCACTTTGGACCTGATGGCTGACAAACGCGCCAAAAACCTACTTGATGCGATCGACCGCTCGCGCGGCGCCGATCTCTCGCGCATCATCTATGCATTGGGCATCATCGGCGTCGGCGAGACTGCCGCCAAACTCCTGGCCGATGAATTAGCAACGTTTGAAAGTCTCGAGTCTGCTTCTGTCGAATCGCTGCAGGAGATTCCCGGCGTTGGCCCGATCATCGCCGCCAACATCGTGCGCTTCTTTGAACACGAGGCCAACCGCAAGATGATCACCAAACTCCGTCGCGGCGGCGTCCAGTTTCCGCAGCGCAAGAAGCGCACCGCGACCGGCGCATTTGTCGGCAAAACCTTCGTCATCACCGGCACCCTATCCAAACCGCGCGATCACTTCAAGGAGCTTATCGAATCACAGGGCGGCAAGACTTCCGATTCCGTCTCGAAAAGGACTGATTATTTGTTATGCGGTGAAGACGCCGGCTCAAAGCTTGAAAAAGCCAAAACGCTCGGCGTGAAGATTCTGGATGAAGCTGAATTTCTGAAGCTGCTGAAGTAATGCCTCGCGTTACATCCGCGAGGTCGACATCACGACGATATTCACGATCTCAAGCAAACGCTCGCACGAGAACGGCTTCTTGATAAACATATCGCCGCCCGCCTTGAACGACCGTCCTTGATCGTCGTTTCGATCTTTGCCCGTCAGAAAAATCACCGGCACATTCGCCAGTTCCGGTTCGGCTTTCAGCCACTGACAGACGGTATATCCGTCGGCGCCGGGCATCATGATATCGAGTAGAATTGCATCGGGCTTGAACTGCTTGGCACGGGCAACGGCATCGCGCGCATTATTCAAAACGTCCACGCTGTAGCCGGACTCGGTCAGAAAGGTCTGAACGATATCGGTGATTTCCGGTTCGTCGTCGATCACCAAAACCTTGGCGGTGCGGAG
>CAYVWS010000240.1:0-3400 GCA_964455535.1 uncultured Ignavibacteriales bacterium
GACCAACCGTATCATGGAAGGCGTGCAACGGAGTTACAGAGATCCGACCGCTGGTGAGAAATAACTGGTACTCACTCCGCATGCCGGATGTCATGATGATCCTCAAAGACTCCCTCTATCTCACCAATTCTAAAACCGGCACCAGTCACGGATCGCCGTGGTGGTATGACCGGTATGTGCCGGTAGTTTTCTGGGGACAAGGGATCAAAGCGCAACATCTTGAGCAGCGCGTCCGTACTGTCGATGTGGCGCCGACTATGGCCGAGCTTTTGCAGATCGCCGCGCCGGATTCGCTCGACGGTCGCTCGCTGGCCGGCGATATTACCAAGTAGCCCGATACTTTGAGGATGAGATGATCGTTCGACTCTTGCTATTTCTTGCACTCGCCGCTTCGTCCCTTCTTGCTACGCCGTATCCGAAAGTTTCCCGTTACGCGCTCGACATCAGCTTTGAGCCAAACGCCGGAACGATATCCGGCACCGCGGGCGTTTATTTCGATAAGAAGACAGCGGTCGACGAACAAGTTGTTTTCTATTTGCACGGTGAGCTTCGCGTCGATTCGGTGATGCAGGCCGGCAAGGCGGTCGCGTTTTCAGAATCGCAGGTGTTCTACAACTATGAATATTCACTTGTGGCCGACAGAGTCGAGGTCACGCTTGACAGCGGACTACCACGCGACTCGCTGCTGATTTTCTACGGCGGACATTTTTCGCCGTCGAAAGCAAGATCACCTTCGGACTTCATGCGCATCGACTCAACCGGCGTACTTCTGCGCGCGTGGGGATATTCGCTTTGGTTTCCGGTCTTTATCGAAGACGGCGGCGCGTCGTATAACACAACCTTCAAACCGGTAGTACTGCGGATTCCGTCGTCGTATCAGATTGTCTTTTGCGGAAAGTATTTGATTGATACGCTTAACGCCGGCATGCGCGTGTCACCGTGGGCGGCCGAAGACGTCGACTTATTTTCGGCGCAGTGTTCGGCGCAGAGATGGAAGATCGTACGCAAGGGCACACTATATACATTCCACTACCCCGACAATCAGTCGACCACGCAAGCGTACAAAGTTCTGAAATTTGCTGATCAATTGCTCAATTCGTATCGCGCCAATTACAACTCCAAAGCAATGTCAGGCGATCAGTTCATTATGGAACTGCCGCCGTACGGCGATATTTCGTCGGGGAACGCGACGGGACTTTCGGTCGATACCTGGAAATCATTTGATGAAGAAGTCTACGCCCGCGTCGCGCTGGCGCACGAATTGGTGCACCCGTTTGTGAATGCCAATGTCCCGAAATCCGATTCGCTGTATGCCTTCGCAATCGAGGGATTCCCGAGTTATTTCCATCTTCCCGCGCTCGGCGCCATCTGGGGACGCGACTGGTACACCAATTTCATGACCTCGCTTGAGCAGAATTATCTTGACCGCAAGCGCACGGGTACTGACTCGCGCGGACGGTTTCTGCCGGCCGAAAAGCCATTGCTGTCTTTGACGACTGATGACGTGAGTGAATACAAGGATCGCTTTGTGCTCAACGACCGAGCGTTGCTATTCTTACACTACTTACGCGTGAAAATGGGCGACGGTTCGTTTGCGAATTTCGCTAAGCAGTTGTTTGCGGGAAATGCCACCACGGCTGAAAGTTTTGAGCGCCTCTGCGCCAAATATTTGCCGTTTGACAAAGACGATATCCGTCGCTGGCTGCACACGACCGAATTTCCGGATAAGTTCAGGATTTTGGGATCGAAACAGAAGTAGCTATTCGTACCGCAGGGCTTCAATCGGCGAGAGCTTGGCGGCTTTGCCGGCCGGATAGAGTCCGAAGAAAACACCTACACAAGCGGCAAATCCGAAGGCCATCAGGACAGTGTCCACTGTCACCAGTACCGGCCAGCCGGCGAATTTAGCAATCAACTGCACCGCGCCGGCGCCAAGGCCAATTCCGATCAGGCCGCCCAACATACTCAATAGAATTGCCTCGATCAGAAATTGCTTGAGGATATCTTTACGGCGCGCTCCAAGCGACATGCGCACACCGATTTCGCGGGTGCGCTCGGTCACTGAAACAAGCATGATGTTCATGATGCCGATACCGCCGACTAAGAGCGACACCGATGCAATCGACCCGAGCAGAACTTTCATGATTTGCGTTGTCGAACCGGCGGCGGCAGAGATTTCGGTTTGGGTGCGTATCGTAAAATCATTGTCCTGCCAGTCGGCCAGTTTGTGACGGGTGCGAAGCAGATTGGTCACCTGTTGTTTGGCTAAGTCGACTTTGTCGCTGGATGACGCCGACGCAAGAATGCTCCCCACAAAATTCTGGTTGGTCAATTTACGCTGCACTGTGGGAAAGGGTGCGACAATCAGGTCATCCTGATCCTGCCCCATCGCGTTTTGTCCCTTCTCAGCCAGCACGCCCACAACCTGAAATGGCAGTTTGGCGATACGAATGGTCTGGCCGACCGGATCCTGATCGGGAAAAAGTTTGTCGGCAACTGTCTTGCCGATCACGCAGACTTTGGTCGCGCCACGGACATCCTGGTCGGTGAAAAACTCACCCGATTTCAGTTTCCAGTCACGGATATAAAAGAAGGGCGGATTCCCCCCTTGAATTTGTGTGCTCCAGTTGATATTTCCCGCCACGATCTGACGATTAGTACGCGTATTGGGGGTGACATTGTTGACTGCCGGGCATTCGTCGAGAATCGCCTTCACATCGTCCTCGGTCAGCGACTGCGCTGCGCCAGAGCCCGACGACACGCCGCCATATTGCAGCGCACCGGGGAAGATCATCAAAAAATTCGTGCCGAGCGCCGCGATTTGAGATTCGACTGCTTTTTGCGCACCGCTTCCGACTGCCACCATGGCGACCACCGCCCCGACACCAATGATGATGCCAAGCATGGTCAGAATCGCTCTGGTCTTGTGACGCAGAAGCGAGTCAACCGCCACCCGCAATGTTTCCCAGATCGGCATACTGCTTATCGACCTCGTCCGCCGCCGGGCATACGAGGCATGAATGGATTGGTCGTTCCCTGGCCCATTGGAGTTGTCGCGACGCTATTTGTTCCGATGATGACCGAGTCACCCTCTTTGAGTGAAGTCATCATCAGAGCCGCATAGCGCTGATTTTGAATGCCGCGCATCACGCGTTCGGGTTTGAGCTTGCCGTCTTCTAAGATCCAGACTCGTGCGCGCTGGCTATTTTCCATCTGAGAGGGATCATGTTCGCCCCATTGACGCTGCATAGTCGAATCGCCGCCCATCATCTTGCGACGTTCCGCCCAGCGGGCGCGACGTGCGCTGTCGGGCATTTGACCCTCGCCGCGACGTCCAGTTGAATCTCCCTGGGCGCCGGCGTTCATCGGAGCGGCCATCGCGCCACCACTATTGTTGCCG
>CAYVWS010000241.1:0-3353 GCA_964455535.1 uncultured Ignavibacteriales bacterium
CTTGCCGCGCATCCCCGGAATGGCACAGTAGGTGCACCCCCGATCGCAGCCGTCTGAGATCTTTAGGTACGAATAGGGGAATCCGTCGGAGATATAGCGGTGTTTCCAGCTGAGATACCCGAGTTTGCGTGACTCGATTCGAACAGTTTTTTCAAGCTTTGAGGAGCTTGTTACCGCTGAGGCGATTGAATCAAGCGCACCGTGGCCAAAGGCGCCGTCGAGTTCCGGCATTTCGCCGAGCATTTCGTCGCCGTAGCGCTGGGTAAGACACCCCGAGGCATACAGGGTGCGAAGCCCGCCCTCTTTTTTGAGCCGGGTCAACCGCAGGATTTCGTTGATTGATTCTTCTTTGGCGGTCTGAATGAAGCCGCAGGTATTGACAATCACTGACTCGGCTTCTTCGGCAGAATGCACCGGTTGATGGCCGGCATCGATGAGTCGGGCCGAAATGTAATCGGCGTCGACATCGTTTTTGGGACAGCCAAGTTTTTGAACGAAGAATTTCATTTGTCAGGGAAGTCGGATTACTTTGACCGAATCTGGGAAGCGGGGCACGAACTCGTTTCGATCGCAGGGTTGGTCGAAGCGGACGGCCCGAAAGACAATTGTGGTCGGCTCTTCATTGGTGTCCAGATACTCAATTTTCGAAATCTGTTTTAGTTTCCTGTCGATGGTTACAACAAGTGAGTCCGGCACACCCGCATATCCCTGTGCCTTTTTGACCAGGCGGTAGCTCGAATCAGGGCGTAGTATATGGGTTTTGTAAATTTCGTCAAGCCTGGTGATAAACGAAACCTGCGCCCCGAACTCTCCGCCGGTATCGGCATGTTCAACGGTGGCCTGCTGGTTGTCCCAGGAAAAGCTGTACAGATCGGAGCCGTCGAAGATGTACTTGTCCCGTCCAAGCGTAATACTATATCGATTGTCGTGATCGAACAGGGCTGTTCCCTGAGCGGTATCGACACTTTCGAATATGGACGACGACACTATGCTCTGAAATGAAATCCGGGTACAATCCGCCTGCCGGAATTTCAGCTTTATTTCAGAAAATGTGTCAGCGTACCCCGTGCCGCAGGCCGACCCCGATACGGCTATAGCCAAAGCAAAGCGAGCGATTGGATTGGTCATATACAATTATACACCGGACAGAGCGGCGTGTCTACTGGGGATCGCCGGCCGGCTGACGCACCGCCTTGGGGCCGCCCAGATTATCAAGATACGACTTATCGACAATAACTTCGCGGGCTTTGGAGCCGTCGAAAGGCGATACCACACCGGCCTGCTCAAGTTTGTCGATTAGACGTGCGGCGCGCTGATAACCGATGCCGAGGCGACGCTGCAAGAGCGATACCGACCCCTGCTTGTGGCGAATGACCACTTCACAGGCCTCGCGGAAGAGCGGATCGGCGACATCGACGTCCGTCTCAGGAGCATCTTCGCTCGACTGCGAAATACCTTCAAGCGCCAGCATTGGAATGCCTTGTTCGTTGACGAACCCGACCACGCGCTCTGTTTCTTCGCTGGATAGATATGCTCCGTGCACACGCATCGGCTCCGGTTGTCCGGTGGACAAGAAGAGCATGTCACCTGAACCGAGAAGTTTTTCGGCGCCGTTGCCGTCGATGATCGTGCGGCTATCAACTTTGGATGCCACCTGAAACGCCACGCGCGCCGGGAAATTGGCTTTGATGAGTCCGGTGATGACGTCGACCGACGGCCGCTGAGTCGCCAGTATGAGATGAATGCCAACGGCTCGCGCCATCTGCGCCAGACGGGTGATCAGCATTTCGGTCTTGGTTGAGGTCGACGACATCATCAGGTCGGCCAATTCATCGACGAACACGACGATGTACGGAACTTTGGTTTCTTCGGTTTGCTGCTTTTTGTTGTAGTCTTCGATATTGCGCACCGACGCCGTCGCGAAGCGTCGATAACGGGTTTCCATTTCGTTCACGATATCCGAAAGCACGCGCTCCGCGCCTTTCGGTTTGGTGACGACAGGACGGCCCAGGTGCGGTATCCCCGAATAGACCGACAGTTCGAGCATCTTCGGATCAATGAATATGAATCGTACTTGATATGGATGCAGACGGTACAAAAGCGAGGTAATCAGCATATTCATGCAGACCGATTTGCCGGACCCAGTCGCGCCCGCAATCAACAGATGCGGCATTTTGGTCAGGTCGGCGACAAACGGCTTGCCGGCCGTGTTCTTCCCCATTGCCAGCGGAAGGCGAATCGATGGATTATTAAATTCTTCCGATTCAAAGATGTCGCGAGCGTAGACCATCTGCGGATTGCGATTGGGGATTTCAATACCCACCGCCGCTTTGCCGGGGATCGGCGCAATAATGCGAATGCGCTTGGCCTTAAGCGCCAGCGCGAGGTCATCGGAAAGGCCGATAATCTGATTCACTTTGATACCGGCGGCCGGCTTGAACTCGTATCGGGTGATGACGGGTCCCGGGAATTTTTCGATCTGCCCTTCGATCTTGATACCGAAGGTTTCGAGTGTTTCCTGAAGCATGCGGGCGGTCATATTCAACTCTTCGGTCGAAACCGCGGTCCCGGGATTGGGATTGTTGGCCAATAGTTCGAGCGTCGGATACTTGTAGTCGAAGGACTTAATCTGTACCGGCTCCGGCATCCGCTTGAGCGTGGCGCGCGTCTTGGGCGACTTCTTCGGGACGCGCTCTTCTCCGGGAAGTTCTAATTCCGATTGTTCGAGAGCCATCGGTTCAGTTGCCGTCTCCAATTCGTGCGAGTCTTCAATATCCCCTTCTTCGTCGTCGTCAACCTCATCTGTGGTGGATTTATTCTTAGGCCTTGAAGCAACAAGCCGACTCAACGCCCCGCTGATTGCCAAGTATGCCTTGCGTATAAAGTCGCGGCCGGGGAATGCTACGAGCTTTTCCAGAAGGGGCGTCACCGAAGTATATATCAACATGAGCACAATGATGGCAGCCGCGAGCACAAGATAGGCCCCGGTACCACCGGTGATCTTGACGACAAATTGCGTTAACCAGAGCGCTACCAGTCCGCCGACGACAAACTGTCCCACTACGGGCAGGTCGGGCTGGATAAGGTGAATGTTGAACATCATCGACCCGAGCAGCGAAATGACGAAGAGCAAAAATGTGTGCGGTTCAAAGCGCACGGCAATCGACGATGCGATCACGCGAAACGAGAGGAACAACAGCCCAACCGGGATGAAGAACGCAAGCCATCCCAGGATCGTGAACAGAAAGTACGAAAAATACGCCCCTACCATGCCGGCTTGATTGTGATATGCAATCTCAAACGGATTGAGCTGCGGGTCAATCTCGCCGGTGATTCGGCGATCATCCCCATCC
>CAYVWS010000242.1:0-3336 GCA_964455535.1 uncultured Ignavibacteriales bacterium
AAAGACCATCACGTGACCGTCGACTACACCGAGCGCCTTTGAGAAGGCAATCAGTGCCAGATTGGCGGCGTTGAGCATCAGTTCGACCGACATAAACAAAAGAATCATATTGCGCGAGACAAGAACGCCGGTGGCGCCGACTCCGAAGAGTATCACCGCGAGGGCCAGATATGCGTAGATGGGGACCATCAGCGGCCTACCTTTTGAGTCGATTGCGGTGTGGTTGATTCGCTCGACATCGGTTCTTCCTCTCCCTCATGCTCATCTTTGCGGGCCATCACGACCGCGCCGACGACGGCGACCAACAAAAGGACGCCGGTGAGCTGGAAGGGGTACATATACTTTGTATAGAGAAGCTTGGCGACCTGAGCGACTGTGCCAAATTCGACATTCTGCGGTGCGGCTAACATGCCGTCGGCGAAGCTCGACAACAAGACGCTCTTAACTGCAAAAATGAGTTCCACAATCAAAAGAATCGTGATGACAACTTTGGTGACGATTTTCATTGGGTGCGACGGAATGCCCAGGTCTTCCCGACCGCGCAGATTGAGAAGCATAATGACGAACAGGAAGAGCACCATGATGGCGCCGGCATAGACGATCACGAGAATTGCGCCCAGGAATAACGCGCCGAGCTGGACATAGCAGACTGCCTGCGCCACAAGTGACAAAATCAGGTACATCACCGAGGCGACGGGGTTCTTCTGGGCGATCATCATGACGCCGCCGAAGATGGCGACAATCGCCGAGAAGAAAAATATGAGCAGGTCGGCTGACATATCGTTATCGCGGTGAAGAGACTCCGTAGACACGGCGGACCCGTCGGATGATTTCCTTGAACGGGTTGTCGCGGCGCGGATGTTTCACCAGCATATCCTCTTTGGTCCAGATGAACGAGTTGCGGGTGTCGGCGGAGAATTCGTATTCCTGGCCCATGAAGATCGCTTCTTCGGGGCAGGCCTCTTCGCAGAATCCGCAAAAGATGCATCGGATCAGATTTATTTCGTAGACTTTTGCTTTGCGCTCGCCCTTGGCGGTCTCCTCCGGCTCCATATAGATGGCGTCGGCGGGACAGGCCGCGGCGCAGAGACCGCAGCAGACGCACCGCTCGGTGCCGTCATCGTAGCGTTCCAAAAAGTGACGGCCGCGGTAGCGCGGAAACATCGGTTTTTTCTTGTCCGGATATTGCAGCGTGACCGGCTTTTTGAAGAAATATTTGAGCGTCACCAAAAAGCCCTGCGGCATCTTGATGAAGGTGTTGCGTATGGCGATCAGGATTTCTTTCATCTTTACCTGCCCTCAACCTTTCCACAGGACGAAGAACGCCGTTATGACGGTATTAGCCAGCGCCAGCGGGAAGAGCACTTTCCACCCGAAATTCATCAGTTGATCGTAGCGGAAACGCGGGAAGGTGGCGCGCAGCCAGATATAGAAAAACATGAAACAGAATACCTTGATGAAGAACCAGATAAAGGGCGGGAGGAACGGCCCCTGCCATCCGCCGAGGAAAATCGTTGTGCCAACGCAGGCGACTGCGATCATGTTGGCGTATTCGCCGATGAAGAACATCGAAAAGCGCATCGACGAATATTCGGTGTGATACCCGCCGACGAGTTCCGATTCGGCTTCTGGCAAATCAAACGGCGCGCGGTTGGTTTCGGCGATGGCGCAGGTCAGATACAATAGAAATCCAAACGGTTGTTTGAAGACAAACCAATTCAGAATCGAATCCTGCTGACCGACCAGTTCGCGCATGGACAGCGTGTTGGCGATCAGAATGACGCCGACGATGGACAGACCGTAGCTGAGTTCGTAGGAGATCATCTGCGCCGAAGAACGAATGCCGCCCAAGAGAGAATACTTCGATCCGGATGACCATCCAGCCAAGCAGATACCGTAGACGCCGAGCGAGGTGACGGCGAAAATATAGACAACGGCGATATTTAAGTCAGAAAGGACGCCGGTGACTTCGTGGCCGAAAAGAGTAAAGTCGCGCGAAAACGGCACGACCGCGAATGACAGAAGCGAAGGAATAAAGGCAATGATCGGCGCGATAGCGTAGGTGACTTTCTCGACACCGGACGGGACGATATCTTCTTTGAAGATCAGCTTGAGACCGTCGGCGAGCGGGGTCAACAAGCCGAAGGGTCCGGCGGTGTTCGGCCCGACCCGATTTTGCAGAAAAGCCAGCACCCGTCGCTCCATCAGCGTGGCGTAGGCACAGCCGGTCAGGACTGCGACCACGACGATCACGACTTTGATGGCGCTGATGAGGGCGATCTCGAGCATCGTTAGTCACTCACCTTGGTAAGTTTCGCCCAATCCGTGCGGACCTTGCGCGATTGCAGGGCATTGACCGACGCGGCGCTGAAGTTGCGGGGCAGAAAGACGACATCGTTGTCAATATGATCCGATATCCGCACCGGCACAATAATTTTTCCGACGGCCGATTCGATTCGCACCGAGCCGCCGGACTTGAGGCCCAGGCGCGAAGCCAAGTCGGCGGAAATTTCGGCGTAGGCCTCGCTTGAGAAAGCCGCCAAAGAATGGGATTTCTCTGTCAGATAGCCGCAATGATGGGGATCATCACCGACAAAAAGCGCGACCGGGAAATCTCCGGGGACATCAACTTTGGTCGGCTTCACGTCTACAAGTGCTATGGGCATTGCCGTGACAGATTTCATATCAAGCAAGCGTTTTATCTCGGAATTGAATGAGCCGGCGTCTTTGGCGATCGGCGCTTTGCACAGATCGGCCAATTCAAAGAGGATATCGCGGCCGGGGCGTGAGTCGTGAAGCGGCGAAATCGCTTTGCCGAAGTGCTGGACTCTGCCTTCGAGATTGACGAAGTCGCCGTCGTGTTCGACCCAGCTTGAAAGCGGCAGGACGACATCGGCCAATTGGGTAGTCGCGGTTTCGAACAGGTCACACACGACGAGGAAGTCGAGTCGCTCGAGGCCGTCAGTCGCGAACTGACGATCAGGCGAGATACCAACAGGGTTGACGCCCATTAAGATCATGGCGTCGAGTTCTTCTTTCTTGGCGGCGTTGATCATGGCGTCGGCATTGAGCGCCGGCGTGTCGGGGTATTGCCCCCAAATGCTTTTCAGTTCGTTGATCAGGGCTGAATTATTGTGCGAGGCGAGGCCAAGTTTGGCGGCGCCGACTGAGTTGGCATGGCGGGCGAGTATTGAGACTTGACCCTTCTTATCCAGCCCGAACACACGGTTCAGATTAGCGATGGCCGACGCGACAGCGTCGCGCTCGCGTGAGCGGGTGACCAATTCACCGGCGAAGAAAGTAATCTTCTTTCCATCAGACAGAGCACGGGCCACT
>CAYVWS010000243.1:0-3314 GCA_964455535.1 uncultured Ignavibacteriales bacterium
CAATGGCAAACACGCCGACCACAATCGCGACAACATACAGAGTGAGAAACTGCGGAAGACGATTCTGCGGCGAGTATGTTGCGGTCAAATAATATCCCGACTCGCTGCTTCCCATCAGCACCGTCATCAGATCGCCGCCTTCTTCGTACAGCTCGCGCGGTTTCATCCGCGCTAATTCCTGATTCACTGATTCCGAGTCGAAGTAGTGCAGATCAACCGTCGCGTCCATCAGCGTCACCAACAGCGACAAGAACTGGTTATCCAGATACGTCCCGCCGTACAATCGCGAAGTGGAATCGATATCAACCCAGGTCGATACTGCCGCATGGCGGCCGCGATGATCGATCTCAATCCTGCTCAAATGCGGCGTCGGAGATTTCAGCGAATCACGCGGGATTGTGATCTTGTCGCCGATCAGCTCCGGCCGCTCGCGGCTCCACAGCACCTTGCCCGATGTATCGATCAATTCCAGATAATCAAGCCCCGCTCCTATCGAACTGCTCGGTGGCGCGACCCGTGTTCGCCGGGTTGGCGCAGTCGTCAGCTGTCGCCAGTCAAAAGCCGCCGCATTTTCGGTCAGTAGCTTGGAGATATTGTTTTCTCGCTGTGCCAACAGAAAAGAGAAGGTGTTGACCTGCTGTGTCACAGTCGACTGTCGCCAGCGCTGATTGTAGGCGTTCGATTCGTACCAGACAGCGGCCAAGATCAGAAGCGGCGGTATGACCGCAATCAGAACAAAGTAGAGGCGGATACGTCCGGTGAATGTCATCGCTTCGCCCCGGCGTAATCGTCTGGGAGTTTCAGTCGGTAGATCGAGCGCAAATCAAGCCGACCGTCTCTGTCGAACTTGATTCCGCGAATTTCTTCTTTGGCGCAGACATAGATGATCGGCCGAAACAGCGGAAAGGCGCCGATATCTTCCATCAGCATCCGGTCGACTCGCTCAAGCAATTGCATCCGCCGTGTCGAGTCGCTTGTTGCCAGCGCGTCTCTCAGTAGTTGATCAGCCAATCGTACCGGTTGATTGGCCCGATCTTTGGCAACCGTATCTTTGGATATTGAGGTCAACACTTCTCGTAGCGCCACCCACGGCGAGTCGGAGTAAATTGGCAGAATCGCCAGCCGAAGATCAGCCGGCTCATTCCAGCCGACAGTTGTGGTTGTGTAACCGGCCTGTGCAAGCGTCCCTCGAATGAACTTCGACGTCGATTGCAGGGTGGGGGAATAGGTATCGATCGAAACGTTTGCTCCCGCTGACTTATTCTCTTTCAGCAATTTCTTTGCTTTGCTTATATCAGCCGCGAATGCCGAGTACGAATGTGTACCGGGAAGAAAACTCAGTTGCGGGACGGACTCGAACTCGAACGCATTGTTGATTTGCGAGGTGTCGATTCGATAGCGAAGCGCGGTTGTAAGAAGCGCGTTTCTGTTGACCGTGTGAGAAATATTTGGAATGAGGGCGGTGAAGAATGGCGCATTGATGCTCAAGACGGTCATTCCGTTCGTGCAGGGGGTTTCCCAGTAGGATATTTCAACATGAGTTTCGGAAAACGGAAATGGAGGTAGATCGTTGCAACGCGAATAGAAGCTTAATGGGTGAATCGCTGCTTTATAGATGACGTCAACAGGATAAATCTCGGCGTGATCGACCCTGACCACGACCCCGTTCTGCTCCGCGAATAGTGATCCTCGCTCATCTGTTGAGTATCGCACATACTGTGCTCGGACGCCCTCGTTGTAAAGTCTCTCATTGCCGACAACAGCGTCGTCTAGACGGTCAATAAAGGCCGCGCCGACAATCGTCGCTCGAAGCGTATCCGCTGCCTCAATCCTCGCCACACTCGACGAAACTAACTGTGGTTGGAAATTCACCAACGAATCACTGATCGACACTCCCTCATACGACTCCGAGATCTTTCCTTCACACACCGGTTTGTTTGTATCGATTGAATCCCGATACACCCGCCACCTACACCCTGGCCAGACATCCTCGTCTTTTCCTGCCGAGAAATACAGCCGCCCCAACTTCTCCTGAAGAATTTTCACGCGGATCTCCCGCGAAAATGAATTGTCAGCACCAATCGCGAGGATCAAACTCGCCGCGATGATCCCTATCAGCCCCACTTTCAATTTGCCCACGACTTTCTGAACTCCTTCTATCAACGGGTTCATGTGTATCATTATACACTTGCCTGTGTCAAACGTGACACAATTTAACTCGTTGCTACCAAATAATCTCTGTCCATAGCCTGATTCAGCGTGTCAATATTGACACGATTTGGCGTGATCGAATCATCGATCGTCTCGGTAACTTATTGTCATTCAACACACAACGTGTGCGGCACAGGTCTTGATATCACCCTCGCTCGAAGCCGCAACCTAAAACCTGAAGGAGAAAGACAATGAAACGGCAAACAAAAATCTCGATTCTGGCCTCGCTGATGGCAATCGCTGCCCTTTATGCGGCCGGATGTAATGACAACAACAATGACAAGGGCGCGGTCCCCGCCGACCGCGAAATCGCGACCGCCGGAAACGCCCTTGTCGACCAACCGCAGAAACAATCGCTTGAGCCGGTCGGCACAAGAGTGACTATTACCGACACCAGCGCCGCACTCTATCCGATCAACGGTATGCTCAATGTCGGCAACACAATCTACTCGGCGTGCGACGGCGCTCTGTTGATCCGCAAACTCGATGACACTGTTACCAACGCCATCGCAGTCGGTGATAATCTTCGCGCGCTGGCGATTCATAACGGGCTTCTGTATGTCGGCGGAGAAAAACTCTACACAGTCTCGGGCGATGATCTCGTGCCGCTCCCGGAACAACTTGAATCGGCCATCAATGTGCTCTACAGCTACGGCGACGTCCTCATGATCGGCACCGACAACGGCCTTTATTCGCAAACGCCGGTCGGCATAATCAATCTCAAGCCGGATATCACCGTCAGCGCGCTCACTTCCGACGGTTCCGGTCTGTGGGTGGGCACCGACGGTGAGGGGTTGTATCGCTGGGACCGCACGTCATTCCAGAAGCGCTTCCTCAATCGCGACGAATCGCTGTTCCAGAACGTGACCGCGCTTGACTACAACCACAACCATCTCTATCTCGGCACCGATCAGGGACTGTTCGTGTACGACGGCGGCAAGTGGGATCCGTTCGATTTCACCTGCGGGCTGCCGTCGAACGTCGTGACGAGCATCGACGCTTCCAACTGGATTGTCTACATCGGGACCGACAAGGGACTGGTGACCTATTACAAAGACACATTCAAACCGGTAGAGGGGTTCTCAGGGCAGCAGATCGCGGCT
>CAYVWS010000244.1:0-3306 GCA_964455535.1 uncultured Ignavibacteriales bacterium
CCCCGCCACCTAGCGAACTTCATACTCGAAAACCGACCGCTTTCCGTCGCGAGTGATTTCGAAGATAAAGTGCTTTTCATCCTGCATCAACTCAAAGGCGGCCAGTGCGGTCTCCGTACTCGTCAGCGCCTTGCCATTGGCCGATACAATCATGTCACCTTCTTTGACTGCGCCCCCCGCGATCTTTTCGGCGGCCATCGGCATCACCCCGATCACTTGAACGCCCCCCTCTTTGATCGCGATGACCAATCCCGACGACGGCAGTATCCGCGCGCCTTTGCCGGTGAATTCCCTGACACCGTCCTTGGTCTGAAACTGCACCTGATCTTCGCCGTCACCACCGCCGTCGCCCTTTTTTACCATCATCATCTGACGTTTCGGCAATTTGCTCTCATCCGCACGGTTGAATTTGACCAGCCGAAGCCCGCCCTCGCGCTTGATTCCGAGCGAAACTTCCTCGCCCGGCTTGATCGCTTTAAACATTTCTTCGAGTTGATTCGCGGACGCAACTTTCTTGCCGTTCACCATCAGGATGATGTCGCCGACTTTGAGGTCGACCGACGCGTACTCCTTGGGACGGCCCTCAGCCGGCGGAAGCAGATCGACTTTGAGCACATCTTTGTTCTGCACCACCAGCGCCCCCGTCTCCTGCATCATGAAGAACCCTTCTCCCTCGAGTTTGTGCTGAACGACCTGCTGCGCTTGAACTCCCAGCACTCTGACCAGCAGCATCAAGGCGACGATTGTGAACTTCCGCATCTTTCTCTACTCCTGTGAAAATAGTGTACTTCTGTTTCTGCCCCATTGTACGGCCGCAGATTGACATACGGGTAGTTAAGATCTGTCAGCGATTGTTAAGAGTTGTTAAGGGTGTGGAATTGCGCCCGGTCAAACGTATATTATCTATCGTGAAACTGACCCGAAGAATCGTCATTCTCATCATTGCCGCGACGGTTGTCTCATTGGCCGGACTGGTTGTTGTGCAGTTGTTGCTTCTGTCCAACGCCCGCCAGCTCAAAGAGCAGGCCTTTCGCGACAACGCCGTGAGTGCCATGCAAACCGTCGCGCGACAACTCGAAACACGCGAAGTCGCCAGCAAGGCGATTCGCTTCACCGGTCAACCCCACGCCGGCAAATCGGTTCAGGTCATGGCCTTTGCCATTAGCGATTCTTCGCTGCATCAGAGCGATACGCGCGAACACAACGCTATCCCCCCGGCGAACGGACCGATGCCCTTCTGGGTATCGCAAGACACGCTTCATTACAGTGTGCCCAAACGTCAGCGCGTGACCATCACCGTGCGCGATTCCGCGGCGGGCATTTCCAAAACGCTCGTCGACAGCGAGACCGCCGCCGGATCATATCAATTGCCGCTGCATGACTCACTGCCGTCGCCCCGCAGTGTCTATGTCCGCATGGCCAACGACCGTGAAGATTCATTTGAGATGAAGATCAACTGCATCGACTCGCTCCATCCGCTCAGTCAAGTACACGACAGCAACCGGATGTTCATCGTCAGCCAGGTGGTTGACAATCTCATCATGGGCGAGTCAGAGCCGATTGAGAAGCGAGTTGACACGACGGTGATCGACTCCCTATTGACCGCATCTTTTGCCTCCGCCGGCATCACCTTGCCCTACTCATACGCAGTCATTTCGACGGTCGACGATTCTATTCGACTCGCCAAGGCCGATCTGGACCGGAGTCAGGTGCGGCGTTCTGATCTTAAGGCGCGCCTCTTCCCAAGCGATCTCTTTTCGGTCCCCTCCGAATTGACCGTGATTTTCCCCGACCGCGCCTCATTTGTCGCGCGCCAACTGCTCCCGATGACCGCTGCCACCACCGCCTTCATGGTGATTATCGCCGTCTGCTTCATCTACTCGATTGTCACTATCATGCGCCAACGGCGCTTCGCCCAGTTGACCGTCGATTTTATCAACAACATGACCCACGAGTTCAAAACGCCGCTGGCAACGGTAGCGCTCGCGTGCGACGCCCTCGCCCGACCCGATATTGCATCGCAGTCGGGTCAGGTGGACAAATACCAATCGATGATTCGTGATGAAAACCGCCGCATGCGCTCCAATGTCGACAAGATTTTGCAGATGGCGGTACTGGAAGAAGGCGACTATGAACTCACGATAAGCGATGTCGATATTCACTCGATCATTTCTTCGGTGATACGCGGCTTTGCGCTTCAGGTGGAACACCGCGGCGGAAGTATCTCGCTTAGTCTCGCGGCCGCCAATCCTCATGTTGCCGCCGATCCAATGCACCTCACCAACGTCATCGCCAATCTCTTGGACAACTCCGCCAAATATTCGACCGACGCGCCGCAGATTTCTGTGGCGACCGCCAACGACGGCCGCAATCTCACCCTCACGGTGACCGATCGCGGCATCGGCATCCCCGAGCGCGACCTGCCGCATCTATTCGACAAATATTATCGGGTGCGAACCGGGAACGTGCACGACGTCAAGGGATTCGGCATCGGCTTGTCATACGTGAAGCTGATGACCACTGCTATGGGCGGAACGATTGGCATTTCATCAAAACCGGGTGAAGGCACAACTGCCACTCTCAATCTGCCGTTGGCCGGACAATTCTGATGGACTCCTCCCCGCGCCTCTTGCTGCTTGAAGACGACCCGAACCTCGGGACGATCATCCGCGATCATCTGACTCTTAATGGTTTCGATGTTGTCCTGCACACCAACGGTGAAGACGGTCTCGCTGCCTATCGACAATCAAACTTCGATCTCTGCTTGGTTGATATCATGATGCCCAAACTCGACGGTTTCTCGTTTGCCCGCACCGTGCGGGAAACCGACGCTGTCACGCCGATCATTTTTCTGACCGCCAAGTCACTCAAAGAAGATAAAATTGAAGGATTCAAAATTGGGTGCGACGATTATCTCACCAAGCCCTTTTCGGTCGAAGAACTTTTGTTACGCATTCAGGCAGTGCTCCGCCGCACGAAAGGCCCCGCCGCCAAAGTCGATCAGCCGACGCGTTTCGAAATCGGCAAGTACATCTTCGACAGCCGTCGCCAACTTCTGACCCACGGCCGCACCCAATACAAGCTTACCGCCAAAGAGACCGACTTGTTACGCCTGCTTTGCCTGCACATGAACGAAACGCTCGACCGCGAGACCGCCCTGCGCGAAGTCTGGCAAAGCGACAGCTACTTCTCAGGGCGAAGCATGGATGTCTTCGTATCAAAGCTCCGCAAATATTTCAAAGACGACAAGCGCATCGAAATCCTGACCATCCACGGCAAGGGCTTCCGCCTGATTGTCGGCTGATT
>CAYVWS010000245.1:0-3237 GCA_964455535.1 uncultured Ignavibacteriales bacterium
GCCGGCACGTTTGCAGGCCGGGCCTCAATCTGTACTTTGGTGGTCAATTCACGGTTGTTGCGGACAAATTTGAACACGACAATGTCGCCGGGCTGAGAGGCCAGCAGGGTGCGGGCAACATCATCGGGCGCGTCGATACGAGTGTTGTCCAAGCTTAGAATAAGATCGCCGGCGACCAGTCCTGCGCGTGCCGCTGGAGAACCGGGAAGGACAGCCGTAACGACCGCACCGTGATCGATGTCGGTTGAACCACCGAATCCGGCGAGATGCTGATCACCGGACGAAACTTTGATCGGGGGAATGATCTGACTGAATCGGGTCGCGACTCCTGCAAATCCGGCGAAGCGTGATCCGCGGGTAAGCAGGTACTCGATAAGCGACGGCAGTTTGTATCCCGGAAGGGCCGCGGCCTGCGTAGCGGCGTCTTCGGATTGACCGACAATCACCCCTACTAATTTCCCGGAAAGGTCAAAGACCCCTCCCCCTACGCTTGACTCTGGCGCGGGAAGCGAGAACTGCAGGAAGCCGTCGGTGCGGCACCCAGCGCAGAAGCCGATGGAAGGGGAAGCCCGCAAACCGCCAGTGCTTGATAAAGAGAGGACCATCTTTCCGGCACACCCTCCCCGATTTGCGTATTCCGCAACCGGCTGACCGACCGGCATGGCGGTCGACAGAATGGCGAGATTGTTTTGATAGTCGACCGCGGCAATTTTCGCAGGCAGGGAGCGGTCTTCACCGGTTACTTGAATCTGGTCGAATCCGACCACTGCGGCTGCATTGACCAGAATATGCCCGTCGGGATCACAGACCAGTCCGGTGCTGTTGGCTGACTGAATGATCTGGCCGGGAAAACCGGGCAAATACCCGGAGACAGCCCGAGTCGCCTCGATAGACACAATCGAGCGCGACAAGCGATAGATCAGGTCGTGCATACCGGCTTCGACCTGCGCCAGCGGGGAGTCGTCGGCGGAGATACTGGAAGTGAAAAAGGCCGCCAGCAGGATTGACACAACCCATGTCCTGACGGCCCGTAGCGATTTCGGAAGCATGATCAATATACCCTGTCGCTCTCCTTATACGAGGCGTTGGTGGCCGTGGGATTGTCCATGCGGATAACGGGACGGACGCGGTAGAGGTAAATGTATCCTCCCTGCATCCGCGGGCCGCGCACCCACACGCCGGAATTTCCAGAGCGATTGCCGGCCAGAGAAGCCGATGGATCAAACGGCTGAGTCATCGAGGTGGTCAGGTTGGTGATCCGGTCGGACTGAGCAAGGTGATTGTCCAGTCGCCAGTCACGGGACATCGGCTGAACGGTGAGATAATCATCATTCTTCCCGATATCGACAGAGGCGGTCCCGCCGTTCGTCTTATTCGGAGAAGGAGTGTACTGCGCGACGCCGATAGCAACCAGCGCGATCACTGCGACCGATGAGAGCACAGGAACCAGGCGGCGCCAAACAAAAGTTGGCGCGGCTTTGGGCAAATATGCCTTGGCGCGGGTTTCGGCGAACCGTTCGTTGGCGACACGATTGAGAATCTTGGCGTTGAAATCAGCGCTCAAATGGCGGTTCGGCATCTGGTGCGTCGCCAGCCGGACCGACCGATAGATAGCTTCCTCGCTTCGGCATTCGCGGCAGGTCGCCAGGTGCTCGCGCACCTCACGAAGAACCGCTCCGGTCAGCTCATCATTAGAGAATGCTGACAGGTAAGAGCGTACTCTTCGACAGTGCATTGTATTCCTCCATCTTGGGCTGCAAAATATCTCTCAACATTAGGCGGGCGCGATTAACCCGCGATTTGACGGTGCCGAGCGGGACATCCAACACTTTGGCGACTTCCTCGTACGGCATCTCTTCCACATCGCGCAGAATGAACGCTTCACGATACCGCGACGGCAGTTTCTTGACCGCCGCGTCGATTGTTTCCGGCAAGCGGGTGGGCATTTTCATTTCGACAGAGAGTTCGGTTTCGCCACCAGTCATTTCCGTGATATCGTAGAATTTGAATTTGCGACGTTTGCGCAGTTCGTTGCGGGCCAGATTCAGGCCGATTGTGTAAATCCAGGTTGAGAGGCAGTGCTGGAAATTGAACGACTGGCGATGCTGATAGACGCGCACGAATGTTTCCTGTACGATATCTTCAGCTTCTTCGGTGGATGACAGCATACGACCGATGACGTTCATGAGTCGGTCCTTGTACCGGTCGACCAGGGTGTTGAAAGCCACCATGTCGCCGTTCTGGACCGCCCGCATCAGCGTGAAGTCGATCTCTTTCTCGGTTTCCTTGGCCATACTTTCCCTACTGTTTCGAGTTTCTATAGGTATCTACCCTTGAATACCCGAAAAGTTCCGTTTTCTTCCCGGTCTAAGATAATCTCTTAAGCGAATATCGGCAAAGTAGTTAACGGCTTGGCGGGAAGACTATTGTAGGGTGTTGCGAAGAGAGCGGTGAGATAGCACAACAAATTGCGCTACAATAAGTTACTTGACCGTCAAGTCGGGCCAGAAGGAGAAAGAAATCACAAACGAGAGCGCTATCATTATCAGCATTCCGGGGATGATCAGGCGATAGACACGTCCTAAGTCCGAGCCGAAATATTCGTTGGTAAGGATCAAGCACAGGTGGGTCGGGGCGAGCATCATCCCGATGTAGCCCGAGGCATAGGCCAACAGCATAAAGCCGGGGTGAATCACCGGCTGGTAAATATATCCTGCCAGCAGAGAATAGCCGAGCCCGACAAAGGCGGCGGTCATGCCGGTAAGAATACCGACGGTGAAGCAAACGATAAAGATGACGATGGCGGGAGGCAAGTGAACGGCCGCGGCCATCGTGGGAATCGATTTGATAGCTCCGGATAGTTCAAGGACGGTTTGGAACGAGAGAATGCCGAATACCATGAAGACGAGTTTGTATGAGAGCCCTTCTTTGAGCGCGACACCCAGCTCCGACTTCGACGGGCGAGCGATGACAATCAGCAAAAGCAGCGCGATCAGTACAGAAATGGATAGATCCCAGCGGAAGAAACCGTAGATAGTAATAGCGAGCCCGATCGGCCAGATGGCGCCTAGAAACCCCACGAGTGTCTGACTCAGTTTCACCCGGCCGTTGCCGCCGGTGTCAATCTTTCTGCCAAAGATAAAGTAGCCGATCACAGTCATCGATAGCGCCAGAGGAAGTTGGAGAAGCGCGACCTGACCGATCGGGACATGGGTAATGGCTTCGGTGAGAATAATT
>CAYVWS010000246.1:0-2537 GCA_964455535.1 uncultured Ignavibacteriales bacterium
TTAAACTCAAGCCGGGCAAAGAAACGACTGTCCAGCAGAGGCACCCATGGATTTTTTCCGGGGCGCTGAGCGTTTCTTTGCCTTCTGAATGGCACGGCCAATTGGTGCGCGTCGTTGACAGCCGAGACGCGCTCTTAGGTGTCGGAACCTGCTCATCGGTTTCGACCATCGCTGTCCGCATTTTCGAATTCGGCGATGCGGCAATCGATATGTCGTGGTTTGTTTGCAAGATCACCGCGGCGCTTGAACGCCGGCATCAGGCCGGGCTCGGCCCCAATACATCCACAACCGGGTATCGAGTTGTCTTCGGTGAATCGGACGAAATTCCCGGACTGATTATCGACCGCTACGGTTCCGCAATTGTGATCCAGCTTAGCACCGCCGGACTCGACCAGCTCCGTCCGCAAATTCTGGAGGCGGTGCGCGCGGTCTTTAAGCCGTCGGCGATCATCGAACGATCCGATCTTCCCTCCCGCCGCGATGAAGGATTGGCAGATTTCACGATGATCCATCTCGGCGAAGGTATCGGACCGGTGTCGTTTACCGAGGGGGGCATGAAGTTTCAGGCCGATTTGGTTGGCGGACAAAAGACCGGATTCTATTTCGATCAGCGCGAGCTGCGGCAGTCGATCATGACAATGGCGAGCGGACGGCGCGTATTGAACCTGTTTTCCTATACGGGTTCTTTGGGTGTTGCGGCGCTCCTGGGTGGCGCAATGGAAGTACTCAATGTCGACTCATCCCAGGTTGCGCTCGATCAGTGTCTGAATCATGCCGACCTGAACGGACTCCCTCGCCACAAAATGCGAATTGAATCCGAAGACGTCTTCCAGTGGCTTTCGCGCAATGCCGAGCCGGCCTGGAATATGGTGATTGTCGATCCACCATCACTTATTAAATCGCAGCGTCATCTCGACGCCGGCCGCAAGGCCTACCATTTTCTTTTCCGGGCGGCGCTTCGACTGGTGGTCGACGGCGGCTACCTTGTCACCTCCAGCTGCTCGCAGTTTCTGTCATCAGAAGACATGTCCATCACTCTTCGGCGAGCCTCGATTCAGAGCAATACCCGCCTTTTCCCCATAAGCCGACTCGGCCACTCCGTGGACCACCCGGTAACCGTATATTTCCCCGAAGCTGAGTACCTCAAGTCTGCCGTCTCTATCGTCGAACGGTAGGCGGCCACGCAACTCATTGTTGTCACGCATGTTAGCTGGCGGCGTGGCGACTTCAAAAAATTAGGTAAAATTGTCTCTTTTAGCCATTGACAGACCTGCCAAATAACTATACTATTTTACTCGGATGAGTATTATTACACAAAGATTTGTGAAAAAAATCACAAATCCTGCCGAATATAGTAATGGAGATAGTCTCCCTCTTGTTCCCAAGTGAGGAGGAATCGCGATGGGACTTGATCGACGAGAATTTTTCAAGATAGCGGCCGCCGGATCGACGCTTCTGCTCTCGGGGAAAGCGTCGGCCACCGATGAACCGCAGGCGATCGACTGCACGCAGACCTACGGTGTGTTGGTTGATACCGTGCTGTGCATCGGCTGTCGCAAATGCGAGTGGGCCTGCAATACCGAACACAAACTGACTGATCTTCCTCTTTCCAAGTACGAAGACAAGTCGGTTTTCCAGACCCATCGTCGCCCCGACTACAACGCCTACACGGTAGTCAATCAGTGCGACGACCCCGAGCACAACAAACCGTTCACGATGAAAGTGCAGTGCATGCACTGCAACTCGCCAGCCTGTGCGTCGGCGTGCATTGTCGGCGCGCTGCGCAAAGAACACAACGGCCCGGTGTCGTACGACGCCTGGAAATGCATCGGTTGTCGCTACTGCATGGTGGCCTGTCCGTTCCAGGTCCCGGCTTACGAGTACGCCGAGGCGCTTAAGCCGCAAGTGCGGAAGTGTACATTCTGTTCGCATCGACTCGAAGAAGGCAGGAAGCCCGCCTGTGTGAGTATCTGCCCCAACGAAGCGCTGACATTCGGAACGCGGCAGGAATTGATTGATTTGGCGAAGAGCCGTATTCTGGCGTCGCCTGAAAAGTACGCCGACTATGTATACGGCATGAGCGAGGTCGGCGGCACCAGCTGGATGTATCTCGCGCCTACCACCTTCGACCACACCGAACTGCCGAAACTACCGGACAAATCAATTCCGCCGATTACCGAGACGATTCAGCACGGCATCTTCAAGTCTTTCATCCCGCCGGTCGCCCTGTACGGCATTCTCGGATTGGTTATGCACTCGATGAAAGACACTCCCGAAGAGGAGGACAACCATGTCGAATCATGATGTTGCCGCCCCGGTCAAAGTAAAATACTTCAGCACCGGCACGAAGATCGTTGCATTAATCGCGGCTTTGGGAATAGGGTCGTATCTCTACAGGTTGATTTTCGGTCTGGCCGCCGCAACCAATCTCGACAATCAATACCCGTGGGGAATCTGGATTTCAATTGACGTTGCCTCCGGCGTAGCGTTGGCGGCCGGCGGATAGAATACCGTCGGGAGGGTATGCCCGTTGCGGG
>CAYVWS010000246.1:2547-3205 GCA_964455535.1 uncultured Ignavibacteriales bacterium
GCCGACATTTTCCACAAGGAACGGTACCATGTCATCGTGCGACCCGCTCTGCTCACTGCGATGCTCGGCTACACGTTCGTGGTAATCGGACTGCTGGCTGATCTTGGTAGATACTACAACGTCTGGCACCCGATGCTGCCGTCCATGTGGCAGGGCAACTCGGTGCTCTTCGAAGTCGGCATGTGTGTGATGGTCTACCTCACCGTGCTGTACATCGAATTTCTGCCGATCGTAGCCGAACGGTTCGCCGGAAAAGTAAATCTCCCCGGATTCTTACGGGTGTTCAACAATTTCCTAAACTCGTGGCTCACCGTCTGCAACCGGTTTCTCCCCCGCTTTATTTCGCTGTTCATCATTATGGGGGTTGTGCTGTCGTGCCTGCATCAGTCGTCTCTCGGCACACTGATGGTAATCGCTCCGACCAAGATGCATCCACTGTGGTATACGACGATCTCGCCGCTGCTTTTCCTCCTCTCGGCGATTGCGGTTGGATTCCCGATGGTGATCTTCGAGTCGATACTGGCCTCACGCTCATTCAAATTGAAACCCGAAACGCCGGTACTATCCTCGATTGCCCGCTACACCCCGATCTTGCTTGGCATATACTTCGCGGTGAAGGTCGCCGATCTGACGATCCGCAATGCCTGGCCGTACGTTT
>CAYVWS010000247.1:0-3154 GCA_964455535.1 uncultured Ignavibacteriales bacterium
GCCGAACCGGGGGCCTTTTTCTTGGCAACTTCAGGAACGATCGCGGCGTCGAGCTGAAACTCGCCGTCGACTTTGAGATTCGGATGATCGCGCTTGAGGATTTCCAGCGCCTTAGTGACTTTGTCGACATCGGCATGAGACGCCGAGCCCTTGGTCGAAAACGAGAGCATAGCGATACGCGGCTCTTCGCCGACGAGATTAGTCAATGTGTGGGCAGTCGAGACCGCGATTGAAGCAAGCTGCTCGGCGGTCGGATTGGGCAATACGGCGCAGTCGGCGAACATGAAGACTTTGTTCTGTACGCCGCGATATTCGGGCATAGTCATGATGAACGAACTTGAGACAGTGTTGATGCCTTTCGCCAAGCCAATGACTTGGATAGCGGCGCGGAGGACATCGCCGGTGGTCGAGAGGGCACCCGCGACGGAAGCGTCGGCCTGGTCGCGGCGGACCATCATGACGCCGTAGAAGAGCGGCGACTGCATGGCGGCTACGGCCTGATCTTTTGTGATTCCCTTGGATTTGCGCAGTTCCATGAACTCGTCGACAAACGAATTCAACATCGGCGAGGTTTTCGGATTGATGACTTCAACGCCGGCAAGAGAGACTTCGTGATCTTTGGCCAGCGCGGCGATTTCTTTTTCGTCGCCCAGCAGCGTGACGCCGGCGACGATCTTTTCGGCCAGGAGTTTGCGCGTGGCCTGGATCATGCGCGGCTCGGTGCCTTCCGGTAGGACAACCCGGCGTTGTTTGGCTTTGGCTTTTTCTTTGATTTGCGACACCGCGCTGGGGCGGCTTTCGCTGCGAATGGAAGTTGTAGCGGGATTCATTTGTTTTACACCACCTGATCCTTAAGGTCCGGATCAGAAATAAAGGACTCAATGAATTGGTCGATGTCGCCGTCCATCACTGCCTGCACGTTCGAGGTCTCGCAGTCGGTGCGATGATCTTTTACCATGTTGTAGGGGTGGAAGACGTACGATCGTATTTGCGAACCGAAATCAATCTTCTTTTTCGATTTTTCGATTTTCTCGAGCTTCTTCGCTTCTTCTTCGCGACGGTGCTGATACAGGCGAGAACGAAGGACCGCGAAGGCGGACTCTCTGTTTTTGATCTGACTTCGCTCGGATTGGCAGGTCACTACAATTCCAGTTGGGAAGTGGGTGATGCGAATGGCCGATTCGGTTTTGTTGATGTGTTGTCCGCCGGCGCCCGAAGAACGATAAGTGTCGACGCGGATATCTTCGTCGCGGATTTCAATCTCGACAGCATCTTCGACAAAGGGCGAAGCGTGAACCGAGGCGAACGAAGTATGGCGACGGGCGTTGGCGTCAAACGGCGAAATTCGTACCAAGCGGTGCACACCCGATTCGGCTTTCAAGAAGCCGTAGGCATAATCGCCCTTGAATTGCAGGGTCGCCGATTTGAGGCCGGCTTCTTCGCCGGGCTGATAATCCAGCAGCTCCATTTCGAATTCGCGGCGTTCCGCCCAGCGGGAGTACATGCGGAAGAGCATCGAGGCCCAGTCCTGCGATTCGGTGCCGCCGGCGCCCGGGTGGATAGTCAGGATAGCGTCGCGGGCGTCGTCGGGGCCGGACAACAGGGTGGCCAGTTCAAGCTGATGGAGGTGCTCTTCGACTTTCTCGATCGAGTCTCCCATGTCTTTAGCGTCGGGGGAGTCGGGTTCGACAATGTCGATTAGTTCGGCGGTATCGGACAGTTCGCTGACAAGCGCACCGTACCGCTCGAGCCACTTTTTGTGGGAAGAAATTTGCTTGAGGACGGACTGCGCGGTCTGGTTGTTAGACCAAAACCCCTCGGCGGTCGTTTTCAGCTCAAGGTCGGCGATTTTGGACTTGAGACCGTCGAGGTCAAAGATACCTCGCTAGTTTGTCGAGGCGTCCGCGAAGCTCAGGAATTCGGTTTCGTATTTCAGCTATCTGCACAGTGTTTTGTCCTCACAAGAGAACTCTAAGTATATGCTGTTTTATATCTTCGGTCAATTATCAACAGTGTTAAGTGAAGGGAGGCGTCGACGAATCTAATTCGGCGACGAGCGTTGACATGTCCGGTCAACTATATATCTTTGGCGGGTGTCCAAACGCGTTGATACAATTGTAGTTGGCTCATTTGAGGTTAATTGCTACCTGGTAGTAGATGAATCGTCGAACGAGGTTGTGATTATCGACCCCGGCGATGAGGCGGCGGCAATAGCCCGTCATATCGACAAAGTGGGCACGAAAACGATCGCAATCCTGCTCACGCACGGCCATGTCGACCATATCGGCGGGGTGACGGAACTGCGAAATCGTTTCGGAATTCCGCTGGTGGCGGGTGAAAACGAACGCGAATACTTGAGCGATCCGTCGGTAAATCTTTCTGATCAGGTTGGCCTTTCGATTTCGGTGGAGCCGGCAGAGCGATTGGTGAAGGACGAAGAGATTGTCACTGTTGGTTCTTTTGCGTTTCGCGTGCTCAATACTCCCGGACACACTTCCGGCGGTGTTTGTTATCTAGAAGAATCGCACGGGTGGCTTTTTTGCGGCGACACGATTTTTCAGGGGTCGATCGGGAGAACCGATTTCCCCGGAAGTTCGTTTAACGATTTGATGAAATCGATTCAATCGAAAATACTCACTTTGCCCGATCAGATCGTCTGCTTTCCCGGGCATGGACCGACAACAACTGTGGGCGCCGAGCGGCGCTCCAACCCATTTCTGATAGAGCATCTGTATGGCTGAAACACCCGAAATCGCACGTCTGCCGTTTGATAATCTTTCCGACTTTCACATGCACCCCGACTATTCGATTGATGCGACCGGTTCGGTCGAGGATTTCTGTCATGCTTCACTGAAGCGCGGCTTGGCGGAAATCTGCCTAACTACCCATTTCGACGCCAACCCGCGTTCCGATCAGGCGGCGAATTTCATTCGCGTGAATGGCAAGAAAGTGCCGACTACTATCGCAAATCTCTCACCATATGTCGACCATGTGCATCGTGCAGCCGAGGAATTTTACCCGTACGGGCTTTCGGTCAAACTTGGAGTGGAATTCGGATGGTACGACGGTTGCGAAGAGCAGGCGAACGCGCTCAAGCTTGCCTATCCGTTTGACTATATGCTGGTCGGCATCCATGAAATACATGATGAATGTT
>CAYVWS010000248.1:0-3100 GCA_964455535.1 uncultured Ignavibacteriales bacterium
TCAATCCGGTACGTGGCGCCTGCGATTGACCAACAACTCCGGCAATGTGAAAGGTCTGCATGCCGTCATCACGATACCCGAGGGTTCAGAAATTCGCTCGCTTGAATTCAGCGACGCGGTCAAAGCCAGTCAGTCTTCATTCTTCGCCTGGACTGGCAAAGACGAAAACAAAGTGATTGTGGACCTGGCGGTGCTCGGCCATGAGACAACGATCGGCGGCTCGGGTGATATCGCAACTATAGCGATTGACGATTTGGCAACCGGAGCTCACGCACCCGAGTTGATCGTCGGAGAAGTGCGCGATGTCGAGAATCAGGCGATCACAACCGCGCTGGTATCAGCAAGCGGGTTGATCCCGGCTGAGTTCTCGTTATCGCAGAACTATCCCAATCCGTTCAACCCGGTGACGACAATATCGTTTGCGCTGCCGACCGCCGGCCACGTAAAGCTTGAAATCTTCAATGTGCTGGGTCAGCAGGTGACGACTCTGTTGGATGAGAACCGTCCCGCCGGTATGTATTCGATCGAGTGGAACGGCCGTGACCTGACCGGTCATCCGGTGGCAAGCGGCGTCTATCTCTATCGTTTGGCGGCCGATGGGTTCACCGCTAGTCGCAAGATGACATTGCTGAAGTAAAACAAAGGGAGGGGAGCGGCGGTCCGGAGACGGTCGCCGCTCCTTCTAATACCAAGCATGACTACATTGCGTTTGATTGTACTTGTAATCGTTCTGTTCGCACTCGGTCGGGGTGGCGAAGTGTTCAGCGATTCGCGGCGAATCGTGCTGTCTCCGGAAGAGAAAGTGGTTTTACCGGTGGGATCGACATTCACCTTGACGCTGGCTTTGGACTCGGCGGTGCGCAACGCGCGATTTTTCAACGTACATATCAGCTTTGACACGACGGTGATCGGAGTCGATTCGATTGTGCCCTCGCCTGAGTGGAACAACGGAGGACCGAATTTCTTTTTTTGGAAAGACACGACGGCCGTCGATTCAGTAAGCCATTTGCCAGTGTGGTATATCGATCTTGGCGCCGCTTATTACGGAGCTGTGTATCACATTGACGGGTATGCTCCGCTGGCGACCCTTTGGTTGACGGCGAAGCAGCCCGGCGCGACGGTGGCATATTTTCATTCACAGATCGTGCTCGATGCAAATTCAGTTCCAGTGCTGCACGAGGTTGGCAATGCGATTGTCTTTGTCTGCCCGACTCAGATGGCGTTTTTCGGCGATTTCGATCACACCGGCAATCTCGACATCGCTGACCTGACCTACCTGATCGCATTTCTTTATTTGAGTGGTCCGCCGCCCGAGCCAAGTCTGCTCATCGGTGACCTTGACTGTGATCAATTCGTCGATATCAGCGATGTAACCCGGCTGATCGACTATCTGTATATCTCATTTACACCCGTGTGCTCATTGTGTCCTTAACAGGAGAGCTTTGTATGATGAAGACGATATTATTGGTGATTGTAACAATGTTCGGAGTGGCCGTGTCCTCGGTTTCGGCGGGTGGCACCGTCTGGCTGACTCCTGATACGACCTATTCTCAGCGGGATACGTCGTTTCTGCTGGTGATTCAGTGCGACGCTGACCTTCAGGGAGTCAAGGGGCTCGAGTTGGATATCGACTTCAACGGCTCATTCATCGAGCCGGACACAGCCCACATGACTATCGGCCCGATCTGGCTTTCAACTCGGCCGCTGTTTAACTACACGTACATAACCAGCGGCGGGGGGAGACTCACGCTGGATTTTGCAGTGCTGGGCGACACCGGCACTATCAACGGTCCCGGAATCGTCATTACTATTCCGCTGAATACTGTGGGATTTGGCGAGACGGATATCTCAATTACATCGTACAAGCTTCGCGATAACCAGAATCAACCGATGACCATGAACACTGAAGGTGCATGGGTCAAAGTGTGTCGGTTCGTTGGCGACTTAGATGCTGACAACCGGATCGACATTGCCGACGTGACAGCAATGATAGATTACCTGTACATTTCGTTCACGCCGCCGGTGCCTCCGCTTGAAGTCGCGGATACTGATTGTGACGACCACATAGACATCGCCGACATAACTGCGCTGATTGACTATTTGTACATAGCATTCACGCCGCTTTGTCAGAAGTGTCTCTGACGGTTGTGGGGAGGTACGGTGAGGAGCCGCCCGCCTGCGCGGGCGGCTTTCTATTTTTGGCTCGATTTCCCATTACCGATCAAACAAGGGGAACGGGCCTTAACTAAGCAGATGCAGATACCGGATAGCCGGCAGCTAGGAATCCTTGAAAACAATTCTGAATGGGAGTAGAATCTCAGTCCTGCGAATAAATGGCGGGGGCAGGATTTGAACCTGCGACCTTCGGGTTATGAGCCCGACGAGCTACCAGACTGCTCCACCCCGCGGTATATGTAGGCCGCCAAGAAACCACTTGGTCAGGCCGTTGTCAAGCCCCGACCGCATCATTCTGTGCAGTTTTCGAACAGCGGTAACTCGTTTTCTCCATTGATATTCCATATCTGCCCCCGTTTGTCGATCGCGAGTGGAGAAAGGGCAAAATCTGCCGAAAATTGTTGTGAAACGGACACTAAACAACCCGGCCTGGGCCGGTCGCGAAGGATAGCGAAAGTATGTTCATTCTTATCGGCGCCTTTATCGTTCTGGGAGGAGTCCTTGGCGGATACATGATGCACGGCGGCCAGCTTTTGGCGCTTAATCAACCGTCGGAACTGCTCGTCATCGGCGGCGCCGCATTGGGCGCGCTTCTTATCGCGACGCCCTTGAGTGTGATCAAGAAACTGATCGGTCAATTGAGCGGAGCGTTTGGCGGCGGACTGGGTAAGAAAGATTATCAGGACCTGCTGGTCATGATGTATGAAGTGTTTAATGTGGCGCGTCGCGACGGTCTGGTAGGACTCGAAAATCATATCGAACATCCGAAAGACAGCGACATTTTCAAACGGTATCCGAAGTTCATGAAGAACCATCACGCGGTGGCGTTCTTCGCCGACACCATGCGTGTCATTATTTCCGGTTCGGTACAGCCGCACGATCTTGATGAACTGATGATGAACGATCTGGAGATTCATCACGAGGA
>CAYVWS010000249.1:0-3056 GCA_964455535.1 uncultured Ignavibacteriales bacterium
ATGTCACCGGATCGCCGACACAGACGTCGTTGTCGGAAATCGTGAAATCGGCCCGCGGCGCGAGTGATCCCCACTTTTCAACCGAGTATCTCAACAAAGCGTTCATCAGCTGTGGATGGTGCAGCCCTTTCGAACCGTCGAGTCGGTACAACAAATAATTGTACAGAATCTTAGCGCCGTCCGCCGGAAGCACATCGCCAACCGTGTACATCATACCGGCTGTATCATCAGGATTCAAAACAAACGAATTCTGAAGCAGGTACCTCAGCGTATCGCCGTAGTGTTTGATGGAATCGCCGCGAGCCGACGAGGCCGGGACCCTGTCGGCTCCGACCGCGTAGAAGGTCGACGCCGAAGTGGTCGTATGGCACGCCGCCGACATGCAGTTGGCCGTGTACGGTGTCGTGTCATGAACGGCATCGTGATATTGCAAGCGGAACGTGTGTTCGCCGAGGTCGTACCCACGCCCCTTGCCGAAGTGACAGGCGATGCAGCCGTCGGTCAGGGTCGGAGAACTGTGTTTGCTGATAACTACTAGCGAGTCGAACCGATATCCTCCCGTTCCGGAAAGAACATCCGCCTGAGCGCTGTAATGCGGACCAAAATTCGCGTTAAGAACGATATCATTTGTTTGGTCTTTGTCAGGCGGTGCGCCGGTCGCCCGGTGACAATTGGCGCACATGGTCGACTTGCCGAAACCGCCGATTCCTCCAATGCCGTCCTTTAGATACTTTGATTCGCCATCAGCAAGTGTCACCGCCAGTGATATCCCTCTAAGTGAATCGAGTTCGCTGGCGTTGGTGGGGACCGAATGGGGGAGATGGCAGGTATAACAATTGATGGTTGACGGGTGGGTCGTGTCCGACGGGTGGCCGGTAAGGACAGAATCGACATACGCATCGCCCGAGTGGCAGGAAGCGCCGCAAGCGGTCGCAGTTTTGAGCTGACCGTTGAGCATGACCGGAAATTCTAGCAGCGACGGGTCGGCGTGGGCCGAGTTTTCCCACTGCGCTTTCGGTATGACAATCAACTGGTCGTTCTTGTCGGTGTGGCAGGCCTTGCACTCTTTTCCGAGTGTCGTATCGATCAGCGTAATGTTGTTTACTTCGGTGATCAGTTTGTCGCACCCGGGGGAGTAGAGGGCGGCGCCGACGAGGGCGAAGACTGCAAAGAGAATGCTTATCCGTCGAAGGTTCATGCTTCTGCCGTTCACTTGTGCTGAATCCAAGATTATACACGCGTATATACCGTTGCGTTGCATTCAAGTCAACGTAATTGTCAGGCCTCGTTTCCCCGTATGTAAATGTATTGCTGTGCCGCATCCAACCGCTTATCTTATGCGGCAACCTGACGGTCGCCGGGCGCCAAGACACGGAGCGTTGCACATTCGGGCGATGCGGTCGTCAATATTGAAAAGCAATGAGCTTGTATCCCCCCAAAATCACAGGTGTTTCGTGAAACGACCTATTCTGGCCGCTTTGGCTGTGCTATTGATTTCGCATTCGCTTTCCGCGCAGCCCGCGATTGATTACAAAATTGCTTCGCCTCCGGCGACCGGCCTCAAATCGACGGTAGCGATTGACATCGCGGTAACCGTCGCCGGAACCGATACCATCGTCTGGCTCGCGACCGGCAAAGGTGTGCAGTTTACAATGGACAACGGTGTCACCTGGCTGCAGTACAATTCAGCCAACGGTCTGCCAAGCGATAATGTTTCGGCCATCACCCCGGTCGGCAATCGACTTTGGGTTGCCACCAACCACGATGGCTCGATCGGCAATTCGCTGGCGACGTTTTCTGACGGCGTCACCTTCACCGACGACGGCGGCAATACATGGGAGCAGATCAATTTCGGAAGTGCCGGTCTGAACATTCCCTTCGTCTGGGGCGGAGACCGTACTGTTTACGATATCACCGGCGCACGCGATACCAATACGTATCAGGCGAGCGGAAGTGCCAATACCGACTGGGCGTTTTTCACCGCCTTCGCCGGCGCGTTCTTATCCTCCCGCGACGGCGGCATGCACTGGCGGCGAATCTTTCCGACTCCGGGTGACTCGATTCAGTGGAACACCGCCGGACAGGAGCCGTCGCTTCGAAACAGATATTTCTCATGCGTGATCGATTCCTCACACGGCGATTCGACCTTCGTCTGGGCCGGAACCGCGGGCGGAGTATTTCAATATGTATTTGTACAGCCGCGCGAAAAGCTCTATTCGAAGTCATTCACCCGTGTCGGATACTGTCCAAGCTGTGCAGACAGCACAAAGTCGCTCATCGGCGGCATTCGCGGGCTGAGTATCGGAAGAATCAATGGCGGACAATTCGTCTCGCGCTTTGTGCAGGACGGTCTGCCCGGCAACTACGTTACCGCCGTTCGTGATTTCGGCGGCCGACTTTTTGTGGGGACGGCGGCTGATTCGGCAAACTCAACCGGACTGGCCGTCTCCGACGACGGCGGCGCCAGTTTCGCTCCGGTCGGCGCGATCAATGCGCTGGTTTCGGGAGCAGGCGAGCAGATTTCAGACTTTGCGGCTATCAACAATCGGTTCTACATGGCCGCTCAGCACGAGGGAATGTTTGTGTCGACCGACACCGGCACAAACTGGTCGCGCCTCTATATCGATTCCACCAATCAATCTTCGCTGGTTAATACCGCAAACGCCTTTGACGTGTATGGCGACACGCTCCGAGTAGGCACTGATTCTGGTCTGGCTATTATCGCCATGACACCGGCCGGCGACTATACGAATATCGACCATGTCTACTTCGCCGAAGACGACACCACATCTCAGCGCGTCATCCGCGTTCGCACACAAATGTTTCTCCACGATACTACCGGCGCGGTCGACTCGACCGCCATCTGGACCTGTAATGTGCCTCGGGCCGGCGGTGATTTCATGATGGGTCGAATCTATTCTGATTCACTCGGCGGGCTTCACTTCTATCGCGCTCAGGTATCGCCGACGGGACAGGGTTCGCTCACCTACGACGTGGGATTTTTCGATGACACGGTCATCGCGGTCGGCGCCAACGGTTCTCGTATTTCGACCAAC
>CAYVWS010000250.1:0-3017 GCA_964455535.1 uncultured Ignavibacteriales bacterium
CCAACTTAAGCTGCACCGGCCAGGTGCGGAGTTCGTTGGAGACCGGAGCAGTCGGCGCTGTGGACTCACCTTCAGTAACTGCGGCAAACGACCGGGCCGCGCTGCCGGGACAGCCGCTGTGCTGTTGTGGAGAGTGCATCATCTGTCGAATCTTGGTTTGCGCGATATGGCGCGCCGTGGCGGCTTCGTCGTAGTCGGTCGCTTCACGCTCTTCGATAGTGATTGCTCCCTGCGGACAGTGGCCGAGACAAGCGCCAAGGCCATCGCAGTATGTTTCACTGACCAACTTCGCTTTGCCATTTACAATCGCCAATGCGCCTTCGTGGCACGACGGTACACAGTCGCCGCACCCGTTGCATTTTGAATCGTCGATCCTGATGATATTCCGTACCGCCACAATCATATTCCTTTCGTTGACGATGACACTCGAATGATCGGAAAGAAGATGAAATCGGGCCTTGATCTAAGTCAACCCGAGAAAATAAATCATACTTGAAAGTACCGTTTTACGGCGGGACATCGATTATTGCGCAAGGCGGCAGAGAATTTCTTGCAGATGCCTCTTGTATGCTCTATACTTTCGCGCGAAAGACAGACTTGGTGGCTCCCTGATGGAGTCGAATATAGTCGTCACAATGTCGGGAATGAAGACAGAAGTTTCCAGCGCCACAAAGAGCTCGGTTGCCACCGAGTGCTTCCACTGCGGACAAGCAGTAACCGACGGCGGTTTTGCAGACAACGAAAAGTCGTTTTGTTGTGCTGGCTGTCTTTCAGTTTATAGAATTCTCCAAAGCGCTCAGCTTGGTTCCTACTACGAAGTCGACACCAAGGCGGGGATCCGGCCCACCGGGCATGAGCCACGGCGATTTGACTACTTAGATGATCCCTCGATTGCGCCGCGCCTGCTCGAATATTCCGATGCAGCTCGCTCGCGCGTCACCTTTCTCGTGCCGCAAATCCACTGCAGCGCCTGTATCTGGCTACTAGAAAATCTCGGGAGACTCGAGCCGACTATTCGACGTTCAACCGTTGACTTTCTGGCCCGCCGTGTGACAATCGAGTTTGCCACCGGAGAAGTTGCGTTGTCGCAGATCGTCTCGCTTCTTGCGAAACTTGGCTACGAGCCGGACATCAAGCTCGACCGGATCGATCCGATTCCCGTGAGAAATCCCAACACGTCGCTCTATGTCAAAATCGGCATCGCCGGATTCTCGTTTGCCAATATCATGCTGTTCAGTTTCCCGGAGTATCTGTCGTCGGGACAAATCGGCAGTGACACGATCTCGACTTTCTTCCGGTACGCCAACCTGCTTCTGTCGGTTCCCGTCCTTTTGTATTCCGCAAGCGACTATTTCAAGTCGGCGGTGGCGGGCTTGCGTCAGAGGACGCTCAATCTCGATGTTCCGATTGCGCTTGGACTGATGGCGCTGTTTTTCCGAAGTCTTTACGATGTCGTCTCCGGTTTTGGGCCGGGGTATTTCGATTCATTCACCGGATTAGTGCTCTTCCTGCTTGCCGGGAAACTCTTCCAGCGAAAGACCTATCAGTGGCTGTCATTTGACCGCGACTATCGCGCCTATTTCCCAATCGCGGTTCGCCGAATCGTGAGTTCCGGCGAAGAAACTGTGGCGGTGGGCAATGTCGGTGTCGGCGACCGGATCGTGATTCGCAATCAGGAGTTAATTCCCGCCGACGGTATTCTCATGGAAGGCCGGGCGTCGGTCGACTATTCGTTTGTCACCGGCGAAAGCGACCCGCATGAGTTGAAAGTTGGGGACAGAGTCTACGCCGGCGGGCGGCAGGTGGGCGGGGCGATTCAAATCGAAGTCATCAAATCGGTCGAAGAAAGTTATCTCGTTTCGCTCTGGTCGAATCTAAGAGGGGACCAGTCGGCCACACGCACAGTGTCAGAAAAAGTGCTTTCGACGGTGACCGCCGGTATCGGCAAATATTTCACTCTCGCCGTTCTGTGTATTGCCGGACTTACGGCCTGGTGGTGGATCGGACATGATTCGTCGCGCTGGGTTCACGCGTTTACGTCGGTGCTCTTGGTCGCTTGTCCCTGCGCCATCGCGCTTTCGTCGCCGTTTGTCTTCGGCACGGGCATGCGAATTTTCAGCGGACAGAAAGTGTTTTTGCGTCATCCGGATGTTGTCGACGCCCTCTCGCGTATCGATACAATAGTATTCGACAAGACCGGCACGCTCACTGCGTCGCTTGACCGAAAGACCGAATTTGTGGGCGATCCACTCAATCAACAGGAGCGCGAACTGGTTGCCGGACTGGCCCGGCACTCGACTCATCCGCTGAGTCGGGCGTTGGCGTCGCTTTCAATAGAAGCAATATCGATAGCCGTACGTGACTATCAAGAGTCGCCCGGTCGCGGCATAGCCGGGAAAGTTGGCGACCGGCAAGTCAAGCTTGGACGACGCAGTTACGTTACCACCGACAGCGATTCGGATACAGCAAATCCAGAATTGGGCGAGAACGGGCGAGTCTACGTGTCAATCGATAGTGTGATTCGCGGGTATTTTATCCTCGGCTCGACGGTGCGAGACGGGCTCAAAGAAGAAGTCACAAAGCTCGGTGAGTCTTATGATTTACGGGTACTCACTGGCGATAGTGCTCGCGAAAAAGCGACTCTGCAAGAACTGTTCGGCGATCGCGCCGTGTGCGAATTCAATCTCCTGCCTCACGACAAACGCGACCGCATTGAGAAACTCCGTCGCTCCGGAAAGCGTGTGCTCATGCTCGGCGACGGCCTCAACGATGCCGGCGCGCTGGGCGCGGCCGATGTCGGCATGGCGGTGACCGAAGACACATCGGCATTTACGCCGGGATGCGACGGCATACTGCACGCCTCCAATCTCTCGCGGCTGTCGAAATTTCTGAATGCCGCCAAGTTGTCCCGTCGGATTGTCTTCGCCAGCTTCGCGATTTCGATTGTCTACAACGTCGTCGGAATCGGATTTGCCGCATCAGGACATTTGTCGCCGCTGGTTTCGGCGATCTTGATG
>CAYVWS010000251.1:0-2909 GCA_964455535.1 uncultured Ignavibacteriales bacterium
GCAATTTGGCGATCATTTCGGCGGTATATGGACGGAATTGTTCGGGCGTCATGTCGCCGACACCGGACACGAGGCGCTTGGCCATCGCGACCGCTTCGGGACCGGATGATAAGAGCGAATCGATGAGCAGATTTACTTCGGCGTCGAGCTGGGCGTCGTCGACAACTTTGTTGACGAGGCCGACTTCGTGCGCGCGCTGGGCTTTCATCCGTTCGCCGGTGATGAACAGCTCGCGCGCTTTGCCCTCGCCCATTTTCTTGACAACATATGGTCCGATACAAGCCGGCACCACGCCGATTTTCACTTCGGAAAACGAGAAGACTGCCGATTGTGCCGCGATGGCGATATCACACACTGCGACAAATCCGGTTCCGCCGCCGATAGCCGCCCCGTTGATACGGCCGATCACCGGGCGCTTAAATGTATAGATTTGCCAGAACAAATCGGCCAGAGCATTTGACTCAGCCAGGTTTTCGTCGAATGACTGATTGATGACACCGCGCATCCAGTTGAGATCGGCGCCGGCACAAAATGATTTTCCCGCGCCGGTAAGCACGACCACTCGTACGGACGAATCGTTATCCATCTCGGTAAAAGCCGTCGACAATTCGGAGATGACTGTCGAGTTGAAGGCGTTATGTATGTCGGGGCGATTGAACGTAATCCAGCCGACTTCGTTTTCGTGGCGGGTCTGAATGGTAGAGTATGCCATGTTCACTACATCCTGAACACGCCGTATTGCTGATCGGGAATCGGCGCGTTGAGGGACATCGAAATACCCAGCGCCAACGCCTGTCGCGTGTCGGTCATGCCGATGATGCCATCATCCCACAAACGAGCGCCTGAGTAATACGCCGTGGATTCGGATTCGTATTTGGCGATGACGGGATTGCGGATAGCGTCGATTTCGGCCTTCGTGAGCTTGTGTCCTTCGCGTTCGAGTTGTTCGATCTTGACCTGCGACAACACATCCGCTGCCTGCTCTCCGCCCATCACGCAGATTTTCGAGTTGGGCCACATCCACATCAGGCGCGGGAAATATCCGCGTCCGCACATGGCATAATTCCCTGCGCCGTACGATCCGCCAATCACCAGCGTAAATTTCGGCACCTGCGCGTTGGCTACCGCGTGAACCATCTTGGCGCCGTCGCGAGCAATTCCGCCGGCCTCGTATTTGCGTCCGACAATAAACCCCGAAATGTTCTGCAGAAACAGTAGTGGAATTTTTCTCTGCGTACACAATTCGATAAAATGCGCGCCCTTTTGCGCCGATTCGGCGAACAGAACGCCGTTGTTGCCGAGAATGCCCACCGGATATCCCATGATGCGCGCAAAACCGGTCACCAAAGTCGAACCGTAGAGTTCTTTGAATTCATGGAACTTGGAACCGTCGGCAATACGCGCGATCACCTCGCGGACATCGAATGGCTTGCGCGGATCAGGCGAGACTACACCGTACAGTTCTTCAGGATCGTAATACGGCTCTTCGGGCGCCGACATTTCCAGCTCCCACTTCGGTCCGCGCACCAAATTCTCGACAATATTGCGCGTGATCTGCAAGGCATGTTCGTCGTTTTGAGCATAGTGATCGGTCACGCCCGAGGTTCGGCAGTGCACGTCGGCGCCGCCGAGATCTTCCGCCGATACAACCTCGCCGGTAGCCGCCTTGACAAGCGGCGGCCCGCCAATAAAAATCGTTCCCTGCTTGCGGACGATCACACACTCGTCCGACATCGCCGGGAGATACGCGCCACCCGCTGTGCATGAACCGAGCACTACTGCGACTTGCGGAACACCTTTGGCCGACATGCGGGCTTCATTGTAGAATATTCGGCCGAAATGGTCTTTGTCAGGAAATGTCCCTGATTGCAGCGGCAAGAAAATACCGCCCGAATCAACAAGATAGATGCACGGCAGATTGTTGGCTTCGGCAATTTCCTGACAGCGGGCGTGCTTGAGCACTGTCATCGGGTAGTACGTTCCGCCTTTGACTGTCGCATCGTTGGCGATGACCATCACTTCGCGACCATGCACTCGACCTATACCGCAGATTATTCCCGCCGCAGGGGCCTCATTGTCGTACATGTCGTATGCCGCGAGCGGACTGATTTCCAAAAACGGCGTGTTGGGATCAAGCAGATGCGACACCCGATCACGCGGCAGAAGTTTCTTGCGCTCCAAGTGTCGCTGGCGAGATTTTTCCGGACCGCCGAGTTTGATTTTCTCAAGGCGCTCTTTGAATTCGGCATGCAGCGACTTGTTCTTCGTCGCGTTCTCTTTGTACTGCGCGGAATTGGTGTCGATTTTTGAATCAATTCGGAACATATGACCTACTTCTTACCCAGCACCGCCACCGGCACATCGACCGGCATCTGCAGAAGCGCCTGCGCCAGCGTTTTGCCCTGCGGATCGATCAGCAGCGATTTCGTTCCGCCGCCGCCCAGCGATTCTTCCAAAAGAAAATTCAATCCGCACAGATTATCAAGTTCATATCGCACCACTTTTCCGTGGGTGACGCCCTTGAAGAACTCTTTGACCCGCTGCGGTGTCAGATACGCCAGCAGGAAATTGTAAATTTCCGGCGACCGGGCCAGCACACCGACATTGCAGGTATCACCCTTGTCGCCCGAACGCGCGTAGGCAATCTCCTGCAATCGTACCCGCTGCGTCTTTCCTTTGGCAATCTTCGGCAAAATGCGCTTGTCTGATTTTTTCGATTCTTTTCTGGCCGTATGCAGTCGCACCGGAAAAGTAATCTCGTGGAATTCTTCCTTGCCGCTCGTGGTAAGCGTGAGCACTTTGGCTTTCACCTGATTGCGGTGCATCAGCGCCGGCCAATAGGCGATCACTGGGACCGGTTTTGGTCGGCCGCGTCCAGTCACCGCCATGCCCGCGGGACCAGAAAGTAT
>CAYVWS010000252.1:0-2889 GCA_964455535.1 uncultured Ignavibacteriales bacterium
GAAGAAAAAAAGCGCCCGCCCGATCTTGTCGTCGTCGACGGCGGCAAGGGGCAACTGTCATCGGCACTGGCCGAACTTAAATCGCTCGGATTCCAAAGTCAGCCGATCATCTCGCTGGCGAAACGACTCGAAGAAGTCTACCTGCCCAACTTAAGCGACCCGATTACCGTCCCCAAGAGTTCGCCGGCGTTGATGCTCTTGAAACGCATCCGCGACGAAGCTCACCGGTTTGCGATTACCTACAATCGCAAAGTTCGGCAGAAACGGACGATCAAATCCGAACTGGACAATATCAAAGGGATCGGCCCGGCCAAACGGGCGGCGTTGCTCAAGCATTTTGGGTCGGTGGATGGGGTACGTAAGGCGACGGTCGAGCAGTTGGCGGAAGTGAAAGGAATCAACCAAGCACTCGCCGAGAAATTGCTCACACAACTGGGCGGTCAGAATATGATTGCACCGGCTCAAGAGTCCTGATATTGTTCCCCATGCCCGCACCCACCAAACCATTCACAGTCACTGCCATCACGCGGATGATCAAATCCGCGCTCGAAGAGATGTACCCCGACATCTGGATCGAAGGCGAAATCTCCGGCTATATCCATCACTCGTCGGGCCATCGCTACTTTTCGCTCAAAGACCAAAACGCGGTGCTAAAATGCGCCATGTGGCGTTCGGTCGGGGCCTATTTGAAATTCGAGCCGGAGAACGGCCAAAAGATTCTGTGCCGGGGCGATATCACTGTCTACGAAAAAGGCGGACAGTACCAGCTGTCGTGCAAAGAAATTCTACCTGTCGGCATCGGCCCGCTTGAACTTGCCTTTCGCCAGCTTCACGAAAAGCTCTCCAAAGAAGGACTCTTCGACGAAGTCCGCAAACGGGCATTGCCCGAGTTTCCAACGACCATCGGCATTGTGACATCGCCTACCGGTGCCGCCATTCGTGATATTATTCAGATAGCAACCCGACGCAACGACACGGTCCAGCTGATCATCTATCCGGCGGCCGTGCAAGGAACAGGCGCGGAGGAAACCATTGCGGCCGGAATTCGCTATTTCAACACTCGCGATGACATCGATCTGATCATCTGCGGTCGTGGCGGTGGATCGCTTGAAGACCTCTGGCCGTTCAACACCGAGATTACTGTTCGCGCTATTGTCGAATCGCGTATTCCTGTCGTCTCCGCAGTCGGGCATGAAATTGATATTACGCTCAGCGATCTGGCTTCTGATCTTCGCGCTCCGACTCCATCGGCGGCGGCTGAACTGACGGTCTGGTCCAAACAGGAATTCAAAGAACGAATCGGCGGCGAAATTTATTTGCAAACCCAGCGGCTGCAATCGATGGTGAAACATGCGCGGCAAGAATTGACCGGCTTGCTCAAGCGCCCCGTTTACGAACGCCCGCTCGATTTAGTCAATCAGCGCCGTCAGTATGTCGATCAACTCACCCGCCTGACTACGGTATCCGGAAAAAACCTGTTCGAGCGCCACAAAAACAACTTATCTTTGATCATGGCGCGACTCGATACATTATCGCCTCTCAAAACGCTCGCTCGCGGCTATTCGGTAACACGAGATGCCAAGAGTGGCAAAGTGATCACGTCGACCAAAGGCGTGCGTACCGGAAGTGAGATAGAAACAACCGTCACCGACGGCCGCTTGCGCGCCACCATCAACGAGATAATTCCCGATAGCCACTAATACGCTATGGCCACAAAAAAGCAATTCACTAATTATGAGACTGCGGTCGCGCGACTGGAAGAGATCACAACTCTTCTGGAATCGTCCGACACCGGTCTTGAAGACGCCATCAAACTGTACACCGAAGGACTCGAAATCGCACGTTTCTGCGACGAAAAACTTACCGACGCCGAGAAGAAAATAAAGATCATCATGGAAAAGCGCGGACAGTTGGTCGAAGAAGATTTCGAGTCGGACGAGGACAAGGGATGATCGGGTCGCCTGTGGTCGATGGCAAAGCGTTTCTCGAATCGAATCGTCGGTTGACCGACGAGTTGTTGTCGCGCTATGCGCCGTCCGCAAGCGTCGAGCCGAAATCGCTTCACGAAGCGATGCGCTATTCGCTGATGGCGGGCGGAAAGCGGCTTCGCCCGATTCTTTGCCTTGCCGCTTACGAATACTGCGGCGGCATCATCCGCCAACAAGATTCGCCGGTTCATTTTGCGATGGCGGCGCTTGAGATGGTGCATACGTACTCTCTGATCCACGACGATTTGCCGTGCATGGACGACGACGATCTCCGGCGCGGCCTGCCGACGGTCCACAAGAAATTCGGCGAAGCGCTGGCTGTGCTCGCGGGCGATGCCCTGCATGTCGTGGCGTTCGAGCTGATGGCCCGCACCGGCAAAGTAGAAGCAGTTACCGAGCTTTCAACAGCCGTCGGAACACAAGGGATGCTCGGCGGGCAGATCGCCGATCTTGAAGCCGAAGGCCATCCTGCCACCAAGCCCGAAATTCGAAATATCCATACCCGCAAGACCGGCGCGCTCATTCGCGGGTCGGTGCGGATCGGCGCCATATTGGCCGCAACCGATACTGCAACCCTTGCCAAGCTCACGACTTATGGCGAGAAGATCGGGCTGGCGTTTCAGATAGTTGACGACATTCTCGACGTTGAGGGTGATGCGAAAATTCTTGGAAAGGAAGTCGGCTCCGATAGTAAAAACCAGAAAGCCACCTGGCCGGGCGTGGTCGGGATGGATCAGGCCCGCAAAGACGCCGCTGAGTTGATTGACCAGGCGCTCGGGCTTTTCGGCCCAGACGAAGACAACGTGCTGAAGTACGTCGCCCGCTACATTGGACAACGCGAGAAATAAGCGGTATCTTATCCGACTGACATGAAATACCTGCCGAACATAGACTCACCCGC
>CAYVWS010000253.1:0-2879 GCA_964455535.1 uncultured Ignavibacteriales bacterium
GTTTAGCAAACTTCGGCTGTAGGTGGCGCCGATACTGTACCCCTTGCGACTGGACTTGGTGGGGCCAAAGAGGTCGTAGAAGTCGGCGTCGTTGAAGCGGGCATCGAATTGAAAGTTGCCGTGACCGTAACCGAGGCCGCCGTGCCATCTCTCGTTTTTGTCGTAGCGACGATCGGGTGAGTATGACAGAGACAGATCGAAGTGATGCTGATTGAGCGGGTCGCGCAAATCGGCACGAAGGCCATAGGCGACGGCGTCCTGATATCCCTCGACGATCGGATACAATCCGGAGAGACCGACCTGACTCAAGCTGTGATAGGGGCCGGTATAGATGGTGAGCGAATCGATATTGATCTTGCCCGGTGAACCCGCCAGCCACGTTGTGACAACCGGGTGATTCTTGGCTATTTCATTCCCGAGAAAGAGAATCGGCTCAATGTCGTTGATCGGATTGATCGCCGCGACAACCGGCTGAAAGCCCTTGTCGGAATAATTGAACATCAAGAGCGAATCGTTCGGCAGGGGGAGAGGATTGAACACGCCAGTTTCGACATTGGTCAGGCCCTCGATTCTCGCGCTGTCCAGATCGTAACGGAAAACGTTTGAAACGCCGGTCACATACGATGTCCCGTACAGATAACGGCCGTCGCGTGAGTGTACGAAATTCGCCGGGATCGAATTCTGGAAATCGTAAAGCACAGTGTAAGACGTGTCGCCAGTCCGAAGCGAGTCGAGCGACACGCGGACGAGCTGCTCGGTACCGTCGATTTTGGAAAGCCCGGCGGTCAGGTATTTGGCGTCGGGGGAGACATCGATTCCGTACATGTCGCGGCCGTAGGGCCAGGTGTAGATTTGATGCCACTGCGTGTAGGGCGGGGGAATGCGCACGACGGTCGTAAGCCCGTTGAAATGGCGAATGCCCCAGAGTGCGGAGTCAGCAGGCGAGTAGACCAGATCGCCTACGCGCTCATCGTTCATCAGGGATTTCTGATCGCCAGTTATGACATTAACCGATTTCAAGTCGCGGTAGGTGTTGTTGTCGGCAGTGTAGAACAGGGTATTGGTCGCACTGTCGAAGGCGATCGAAGAGACGAAATAGAGTGCGGCGCCTTTGATATCGCAAATCTTATCAATACGGCCGTTGTCAAGATGCAGTGCGACGATGCGTCCGACCTGGCCGGGGTAGTTGATCGCGAGATAGGCGACATTGCGAGCGGCGTCGTACTGCGGTTTCGATACTGAGCCGAGCGATCCGTCGGTTACCGCACGAGTCGGCGTGACCGGATATTTTCGAATCGCGTTTAGATTGGTTGTTTGAAACGTCTTCTCCCAAGACAGCCACTCGCGCCAGGCACTGTCAAGCGACAGGCCGTAGACTTTCTTGAATTGACCTGAGAAATAGGCGTGGCTGCCGTCGGTGCGCGAGACCCATGAGATGAGTTTTTGGGGATCGTTGCGCCACGCCATATAGCTCATGAACCGGCCGCCGTAGAGATACGACATGGCGCCGACCTGAAAGTTGATCTTGGTTCCTTCCGATTCAAGTCCCACCAGATCGTACAATCGAACTGAATCACGGATAGCCGTGCGAAAGACCATTTCATCGTATGAGCTGAGCGCGCGACCAAGACCGCCGGCCATCCAGGTTTCCAAAAACACAGCGATGCCTTCATGATACCAGCGCGGAGCCGAGCGACGCGGGACGGTCAAATAACTGTAGATGATCGTCTCAGGGTGCTCGTTGGTCTCGGTAATCTTGCCGCCGAACAGACCCCGGAAAAAGCGGTCGCGTCCGGAGGTCCGATCCGAGGCGACGATATGCACTACCTCGTGGTTCATGGTGGCATTGATGCGCTCATTGGAGGGATTGGTTTCGAAGGCGTAGCTAGGCGGAGCAATTCCCATCGTGATCGCATTGCGCGGGATGGTGCCGGCGCCGGCGTTGCCGAAGTCGGAGGGGTCGTAGAGCGCGACAGTGGTCTTTTCTTTGGTGTGATAGTCGAAAAGCGCGGCATGAAAGGCCAGCGAATTCTGGAAACAACGGGCGGTGTGTTTGGCGATGAACGACTGAAGCTGGCCGTAGTAGACCAGGCGAAGCTGATCGGTCTCGAGGACCGTAAACTGGCCATGCGCTGTAGAGCAGACAACCGCACACAAGACGGTGGTGAGCAAGAGATAGTGGACTATAATAGTACGCTTTAGGGTCATCATAAAAAGACCGACGGCCCGAATCTACTGATTCGAGCCGTCGGGTTCAATCGATTTTGCGAAATCGCGGGTGCTGAACTTATGTCAGCGGACTTTGCGATCCAGTTCGGGGCTCATCAAGCGGGCCTGCTCGGTCGCCTGACGGAGGAAATCCGGATTGGTGATCGCGGCGCGCAGGTTCTTGTCTTCGATCATGCGAGCGAATTCAGGGCTTGAGATCGCGTTGCGGAAGTTGTCCACCGCGATCAGGCGCGAGAGTTCGGGGCTCAAGAAAGCGCGAGCGAGCTGATTTTCAGTCGCCATCCGCATGACGTCGGCGTCAGCCAGGATGTTGCGGAGATTCTTATCGGCCATCATACGGGCGAAGTCGGCATCGGCCACCATAGCGCGGGCCTGATCGGTGGTGATGGCGCGCTGGAGCGCGGGATTGCGCAGGGCATCGGCGACGGCTTCGGCGGTGTTGGCACGAGCGACATCAGCGTCGGCCAGCATGGCGCGAAGAAGTTCCGGCGTCAGGGCGCGGGCATATTCCTGATTGCGGAGCATGCGACGAGCGGCGTCGTTGTTCGCCAGCGCAGCCATACCCATCCAGGTGGTTTGCTTCATGGCCGCATCAGGGGTGAAGGTCTTGGCGAAATTCGGGTCGGCCAACTGCTGACGGAATTCACCGG
>CAYVWS010000254.1:0-2861 GCA_964455535.1 uncultured Ignavibacteriales bacterium
ACTGTATTGCCGTCGAAGAACTGAGCCGTGTCTGCGGCTCGACCGGTATTACCATCGCCGCCCACAATTCGCTCGGCACCTTTCCAATCTACAAATTCGGCACCGAAGAACAGAAGAAGAAATACCTGCCTCGCGCCGCCAAGGGCGAGTTGATCGCGTTTGGACTTTCTGAACCCGAGGCCGGCTCCGACGCCGGCGGCACCAAAACATTCGCCAAGCGCGAGGGCGATAACTGGATTATCAACGGCTCCAAGTGCTGGATTACTTCGGCGACTAAAGCATTTGCCACTGTCGCGACCGCGCGGACATCGGACAATCCCGAAGACCGCACGATCACCTCATTCATTCTGGAAAAAGGGATGAAGGGGTACGCGGTCGGCAAAAAGGAAAATAAACTTGGCCTGCGCGGCTCCGACACTGCTTTCCTGCATTTCGACGATCTGAAAATCACAAAGGACAATCAGCTCGGGCAGGAAGGGCAGGGGTTCAAGCAGATGTTGGCCACGCTCGACGGCGGCCGGATTTCGATTGGCGCCATGGCGCTTGGACTGGGTCAAGGCGCGCTTGATTGCGCGCTCAAGTATGCGGCCAAACGCGTGCAGTTTGGCAAACCGATAGCGGATAATCAAAGCATCCAGCATCGTTTGTCGGATATGGCGACGGAACTCGAAGCCGCGCGTCTTTTGATTTACGAAGCGGCCATGCTCAAAGACGCCGGCAAGCCGTTCGGCAAACTTTCGGCGATGTGCAAACTCTACGCATCAGAGGTCGGCACCCGTTGCGCAACCTCAGCGATGACAATCCTCGGCAGTATCGGCTATATGACCGGCCCATTTCCGGCCGAACGAATCTGGCGCGATGTCAAACTCTGCGAAATCGGCGAAGGAACATCAGAAATCCAACGTCTTGTCATCGCGCGCGAATTGTTGAAGTCTGTGTAGGGCAGAACCCAAGCGTTTCGCGACGCCGTTCTGCCAGTTAGTCCAGTAGAGTTTGCTCGAGATGTGGCTAGGGAAACTTGCCTTAGGAATCATTTTGATCGCGATAGGAGTGGGCTTTTGGTATTCTCTCAGCGGAAACTCAATTGATGACCTGCGACTTTTCTTCTTCTCGAAGTCTGCTAAAGGAAAGATTTTGAGGGCTTGGGAGGAAATCTCGAAGGGAGACCGAGACCAACTCCATCTAGTGTACGGAATTGAATATGAGTTCGCTGTTCCCAGCGGCGAAAAGATACTGGCAAAGACACTCGAAGCGCCGGCCTGGATGAAAGAACACTACCAACAAATAGCATATCCGTACTCCGCAGAAATTGACTATTTACCGGATAATCCACAAATCAGCAGGATTGCCGGTGACATCGGCGATTCGGTATTGACGTGGTTTTGGAATGAGATGGGTGTGGGAGTGATGTTCTTGTTCGCATTCTTGCTCCCAGGGGTGGTGCTCATCAAGTTAGCTTTTCTAGACGTCAAAAATTCAGTGTAGGCTACAACCCGAACGCATCGCGGCGCGGTTCTGCTGCCTTCCTCCTCAAAATTGCTATTCATCCACACCAACTATCTCACTCACACTCATACATGAGCGGCGGTGAACCCCACCGCTCGATGTGCGTACGATGTGATGCAAAACTACTACAGGATCACTACCTCAATGTCCCCATTTAGAATTTTGTGTGCGTGCGGATCTACCTGCCACCCACACGTTTGCGTCGAAAATCGCAATTACACAAAATCAAAAAGTGAGCAAACGAACCCAATTACTGTGTCATCCCGGGCAAGGGAGAGCCGCCGTGGTTTATGTAGGTCAAGCGCCCTGGCGCTTGACAATCATGAAATTGTCAAGCCGCAAGCGGCTTGACCTACAATAGTGAGCGGCAGGCTCCCTGCCTGCCCGCAAGACCGTGTCATCCCGGGCAAGGGAGAGCCGCCTTGGCGGCGAGCCCGCCGACCCGGGACCCAGTCAGTGTTACGAAATCAACTTCTCAATTTGTATCCGGGGGCTGGGCCCCGGCTCAGCGTCGATCTCCGCGCACGGCGCGGCTCACTCCTTGGCCGGGGTGACACCTGCGTGGAAGCAAAGCCATTCGAAAAGAAGGTAGAGAGGGGCCGAGTGATTCTATCACCCGCGCTTGAGTTGTTCGCGGATCAGGCGATAGAGATACGCCGCTTCGTCGTTGGGAAGGCCGGCGCCAAACGTGACCAGGCCATGCTTGGTGCGGAACTTGATTCCTTCGGATGGTACGACCTCCACAATCCACTTTGCTATTCGCTCAGCTTTCGATTGGCCCGGCAACGATGGGAATGGGGATTGCGGCGGTTTGTGTGAAGCGAGAAATTCCGTCCGCGCTTCGTCCATTTCCTTTTGCTTGTCTGTGAATGCAATGTCGACGATGTCCGCAAGCGGAACTGATTTCGATTTCTCGCCGATGAGTTTGTGCTCGGCAATAGTGATTGAGTCGCCAGTTACAGTCAATCGAGTGTAGCCGAATCTGGAGCGCAAGAAGGCATAGATCAGATTGGAAACCGGTAAGCTTACAAAGAGAAAAATGATACCGTACAGCATCCACTGCACGTTTTCGGGAGTGCCGGCCTGATTGTGTGCATTGATTAGTCTCGGTACATAGTAGCCGGCGACACCGAGCATGGCGAGAACGGGAACATATTGCCACCAACCAACCGAAGGGGTGGAGGTAGTGATTTTCAATTCGTGCGACGATTGCTCGACCGTGCTTTTGAGTTCAATAGGACGCGTCGCGTATTTTCGGTCGCTGTCGGTTGCCTCAACCCGCTTTGCAAATGGTGTGGCCAGTTCGGCTGCCGGAATGGTCTTGGTCTTGTTCGACGAGTTGTCCCGCATTGGAA
>CAYVWS010000255.1:0-2856 GCA_964455535.1 uncultured Ignavibacteriales bacterium
TATCCGGTCCACCGAACAACCAGTTTCCCGAGTGATGGTAGCACGTTGAGCTTGGGAGATGGCGGCGGGATGTCGGCACGAAAATCCGGGACACCGTCGCCTTCGTACCAATTGGTGTCGCCGTCGCAGATACGATACTTGCCGAAATATCCGTCGTTGTCGGTATCGACACCTGGATTATCATACACCCACTTGGCCCAGCGCGCGTTGGTCATCAGTTCGCTGAAATCGAGCTTGCTGTAGTACACCTCTGGATGATACGGGTCCCAGTAATTGGCGAAATCGGTCGGGTTGACATGGACGTTTTCGCCCCCGACGATGGCAAAAGTGAATCGTACACTCTGGCCGGGCTGGAGAGTATAGGGACCTTGAGAAAGCCAAACGAGCGGGCCGTTGCCAGTTGTCGCTCTATTCGAGTAAACACTGGGAGGGAGAAACCCTTCTCGGGTGTGGTCAATCGTAGACAAAATCTGTTCATAATCAACTTCACGATGGCTGAGAATGTAGTAATAATCTTCATCGGTAGAAATGTAACCTATTTCGTTCCCCAGGTATCGCCGGAAAGGATCACTTGGCGTTCCCGCTAGCCGCGGCCCCCACCAGTAAACTGGACTCATATCCACATATTCAAGCCAGTTAAAATTGGTAGATCCATTGTCCGGATTCGGACTCAGAAGTTGAAGACATGTTCCGTCGGTGAGTGATCCAGGCGCCCACTGACCACTTTGTGGGTTGCCATCGACATTTATACCATATACGGCCGAGAACTCGCTTTGGGGAGGACAAGTATCATTGTTGCCAAATCTTCGATAGCCAACTACTGTGCCGCTTGCCTCTTGTGTAGCATCCATGTTCTGAAAAAATGAACTCCAATGCATGCTGCACCAAAGGTCTCGGATGGTCTTTTGCGATATCGACTCTATCCAGCAATCGACAAGCACAAAGTCATCGATGCTGGCGGGACTCCAGGACATAGATCGCTGTCTTACCCGGACACCAAGCGGCGTATGTCCAATTCGAAACAGTTTGTTCGGATCGGCTGTGCTGTCGTTGTACGAGCAGACAGCATCAAGCTCAGAGTGGGCAAATCGATCAAAGAGGTTCGAACTCCCATCAATTGTCTGATAACGTATCTTGTTTTCGGGAAAATCGTCTGGCAGGAATTCCCCGTAAGTCACTAAAGTCTCTTTGTCGACGATTCCCCCGATCATGAGTCCACCGAGGAACATTGCGGTATTTCTGCTGTGTGACGGGTATGTACAGTAAGAAATCGCCCGGCCTGAGAAACCATCAAAAAAGCCACTATCCCAGAAAAACAATCCTCGATTCTCAAACGTAAACTCGATACTTCCGATGCTGTGTGCCCCGATATCATGGGGTGGCTGAGGAGGCCTTTGGGGACGCGCACTCGACGAGCAGGCGAGCCAAATGGCGAATGTCACCCAAATGGGCGGAACAAACCGAGTATGACCTGACCTAATCATTGATCATGCGCCGACTATGTAAAGATCGGGGGCAGGCCAAGCGCCTGCCCCAAGTCATCAGCCGAAATAAAATCAGCCGTTTGGATCGAAGCAACCAACAAAGTAAGTACCGCACAACTCGGCGCAGGGTACACCAAACTTGTTGGGTCTATACAAGTCATCCCACGTCTCCCAGAGACCGTCGAGGCATCTCGGACCGATGACGTAATTCGGCGGACTCACCGAGCAGCTGCACCCAGGTGGTGGTATTTCCGGACCGCTCTCGCCAGCTGACCCTAGTGCAGGCACGAGCAGGGAAATACCTATTCCCACCACAAATGCGGCCCCAAATAACTTGAAGTCAATCGAGTTCTTCATCTTTTTATCACCTCCTCTCCTCGCGGTCAACGATTTCCTGCAAATAGCTGTCGGGCAGGCCGATCAATCCGGTGGAGAATCCCGTCTGCAGAAAATCAATACGACCGTTTTCATTTACCCCCACAATCGTGGGATATATTCTGACATTGTATTCACTTCGCATCCCCACCCGGTCATACTTGTACCGGTTTGCCTCCTGATGGGAAGACGCTGGTGCAGAAAGCACCAGCGATGAATCTGCTCCGTCCACCAGAGTGATGACCATTGTCTTTTCGCTCAGCTGTCGTCGAAGTGTCCGCTCGACGAAGTCATGCATTGATAGACACGGCTCACACTTTGATGCCGTAAAGAAAACCAGCGCTCTTCTGGAAGAAATCTGGTCCACTATGCTCTTCGTTTCTCCGTCTTCGTCCAGCACTGAAAAGGGTGGGAGCGGGTCTCCGGCTATGAATAGCGGCTGATGATCCTTGTTATCTCCCACTCGGACATTGCGCACTTGCGCCGAACCGGGTTGTTTGACAAGAAAAACTCCGATGAAAATACCCCCCGCAATTCCCACACAAATAATGACCGCCTTGATGACATATTGACCGACCCCGAACAAGATCGACTTCCCCGCTGACGCAGACTCCATCGTCATGGCCTCCCTTGGAGCGCGTGGGGCAAGTCGTTGCGCAGCCCACAACGCTCAACCTCTAAGTAATTCCCCCCCCAAGGGCTTGTCAAGTGGTTATTTTGACCCATTTGCCCATAATAGGGAGCGCTTGAGTCCATTGGATGATTTGGAAACAATCGCTCAAATATCCTTTAGCGACTTCACTTTTCGGAGCTTGCGGAACAGCTCGACATACTCTTTCACCATAATCTCCTCCGCCTCCGACAGGCCTTCCATCATCGGAATGCCGATGCGCAACACGGCGCGCACCATGTCGGCGGTGGTGCGGTCGTATTTGTCGGCCAGCGCCTGCAATTGCGCTTTCATTTCGTGCGAGACATGGATATTCAGGCAGTGCTC
>CAYVWS010000256.1:0-2855 GCA_964455535.1 uncultured Ignavibacteriales bacterium
CCACCACCGCGACCATTATCGCCCAGGCGATTTTCCGCGAAGGGCTCAAGTCGGTTACGGCCGGATACAACCCGATGTCGATCAAGCGCGGTATCGATCTGGCGGTCACGACAATTTCTGACGAAATCAAGAAGATGTCCAAGCCGGTTTCCGGACGGGCGGATATCTCGAGTGTCGGCACTATCTCTGCCAACAACGACCGCGTCATCGGCGACCTGATCGCCGAGGCGATGGAAAAAGTCGGCAAGGACGGTGTGATTACAGTTGAAGAGTCCAAGTCGGCCGAGACCAAGCTCGAAGTAGTCGAAGGTATGCAGTTCGACCGCGGGTATGTGTCGCCGTACTTTGTGACCGACCCCGACGCGATGGAAGCGGTCTTGGAAGACTGCCTGATTCTGATTCACGACAAGAAAGTGGCGGGAATGAAAGACCTTCTGCCGGTGCTCGAAAAGGCCGCGCAGTCGGGTCGTCCGCTTCTGATCATTGCCGAAGACTGCGAAGGCGAAGCGCTTGCCACGCTCGTGGTCAACAAGCTCCGCGGCACGCTCAAAGTTGCGGCTGTCAAGGCCCCGGGTTTCGGCGACCGTCGCAAAGCGATGCTCGAAGATATCGCCATTCTGACCGGCGGCAAAGTGATCAGCGAAGAACTCGGCTTCAAGCTTGAGAACGCGGTCTTGGCCGATCTGGGCAAGGCCAAGAAAGTCACGATCGACAAGGACAACACGACGATCGTCGAAGGCGCCGGCAACAAGAACGAAATCAAGGCGCGTATCGGCCAGATTCGCAAGCAGATCGAAGACACCACCTCGGATTACGACCGCGAGAAACTGCAGGAACGTCTGGCCAAGCTGGCCGGCGGTGTAGCGGTGATCAATGTCGGCGCTGCGACCGAAACCGAAATGAAAGAAAAGAAAGCCCGCGTGGAAGATGCTCTGCATGCGACCCGCGCGGCGGTCGAGGAAGGTATCGTGCCGGGTGGCGGCGTGGCGCTGCTGCGTACTATCAAGGCGCTCGATGCCCTCAAGGCCGATGATGAAGCAATGGTCGGCGTGAAGATCGTGCGTCGCGCGATCGAAGAGCCGATTCGCCAGATCTCGTTCAACGCCGGCGTTGAAGGATCCATCGTGATCGACAAGGTGTACGCGCAGACCGGCGCGTTTGGTTACAACGCCCTGACCGGCTCGTACGAAGACCTGATGAAGGCCGGCGTGATCGATCCGACCAAGGTGACCCGCACCGCGCTTGAAAACGCGGCCTCGATTGCCGGACTTCTTCTGACGACTGAGGCAGTAATTGCCGACAAGCCGGAGGAGAAGAAGGCGATGCCTCCGATGCCCGGTGGCGGCGGCATGGGGGATATGTATTGATCTGAAGATTGTGGGGAGAGGCGAGATTGCTTCGCTTCGCTCGCAACGACGGATAGTATCAGCCGTCAGGTGGAAACACCTGACGGCTTTTTGTTTGTAGGTCGGGACCTTTACGGTCCCGACATTCGTGTTTGAGAAAAATCTGTCAACCCCGAAGACGGGATTGGCCTACGAAGAGAAGATGTCGGGTTTCTCGGCGCGCCGAATAGCGCGCTCTCGGAACGCCGACCTACGAAGAAGATGTCGAATCCTTACGCTTCGCGTGATCACGCCTTCGGCGTAACAATGGATTTCGACCTACAAGAGAAGCGAAGAAAAGGCGGGTAGGGGTTTCGACCTACGAGAGTTACTGCATCAGATAGGCGTAATACTGCTTGATGCCTTGATAGTCCGAGCGGGATTTGCCGGAGACAAGATAGGCCTCGTAGTGTGAGCGGGCCGATAGCAGGTCGTTGCGGCGGATATCGACGATCATCGAGATTAAGTGTCCGCCTGGGGATTGCGAGTCGGCGGCAAAGAGCGACTGTGCAACCTGCAAAGCTGAATCGTCTTTTGATTGATTGTAATAGGCAAGCGCGAGTCCTTCAGAAACCATCGTCAACGACGGATCAAAGTCGAGAATCTGCTTGAAGAGCGCTTCGGCTTCAGGATATCGTTGCGCGCTCAAGTACACTTGCCCGAGTTCATTTTTGATGAGAGGTTGATAGGGAATCAGGGCAATGGCCTTGCGGTAGTTGGCGACGGCAGAGTCGTACTGTCTGAGTTTGCCCTGAGCATTGCCGAGGACCTGATAGTAGTCGCCGCGATACGGATCAAGGTTAACCAGCATGTGCGCCAGTCGCAGGGCACCGCCGTAGTCTTTGCGATCCAGACAATCGTACGCCTTGATAAGAGCGGTATCTTCGGGAAACTGCCGGCTCATTTCGACCGCCACAGAATGTCGCGCCTCACTCTTGCCGGTTTCGGTGTAGTAGTTAAGCAAGATCGACCAGCCGCTTCGGTTTTTGGTACCGTAGTATTGAAGCAAGCTGTGGTATCTGGTCTCCGCCGTATGTGTGACCAGGTTTGTGGTGATGAACGTTGTGCCGATCAGCAAGGAGACGATTGCCGCGCTGATGAGAAATCCCGCCGACGGAATCGGGCTTTGTTTGGCGGAGGCCAATAGCAACAGGATTACAGTCGGCGCGACTGCAACCGAAAACAGATCCCAGTCTCTGCCCATGCCGAGTACCGGATCAACCAGGAGCAGGAAAAGCCAGGCGCACGTCGCGCTGACCGTGGCAATCGCCAGAGGCCAATCCACAAGAGCGTTCCACTTTCCCCGAAGTGCCGACGAGCAGAGGACCAACGCGAGCGGACAGACGACAATGAGGAGATTGAACAAGTCGACAAGGTGTTTGATCGAAAAGACGGCGTATTCCAGCGAGCGCGGACGTCCGGTGAACAAGGGCAGAAAGATAGTTTCAAACTCCATGCGGGTGACATAAA
>CAYVWS010000257.1:0-2751 GCA_964455535.1 uncultured Ignavibacteriales bacterium
CCTGCCGTGCGCACTGAATGACATCGTCGTCAGCAATGCACCCGTAAGCCGGGTGATTGATATCAATCTCAAAGTAAACGGGGAAGACGTCGCCACTTACACCGCCGACGGCCTCATCATCGCCACGCCGACCGGTTCTACCGCCTATTCGCTGGCGGTTGGCGGGCCGATCATGCACCCCAAAATGGAAGCGATCATCGCCGCGCCGATTTCGCCTTTCTCGCTGACCATTCGTCCAATTGTCTTCGACGCCTCCGATGTTCTGCAACTTCAGGTCACCAACGAGAAGCGCCAGTCGACCCTCACGCTCGACGGTCAGACCATGATCACGCTGAACAACCGCGAGATTATCACCGTCACCCGCGCCAAGACGCACGCGAAGTTTGTCGTCCTGCCCGATACGTCATTTTATTCTGTTCTCCGCAGCAAACTCCACTGGGGCGTGCCGCCACAGGGGGAGTGAGTAAATGAGGGAGGGGCTTTTTGCGACACTTTTACTTTCAGGCGCGCTAGTACTCAGTGCTAGTTCGGGGAATTGTGCTCAAAACAAAGCGACAGCAACGCGACCTGGCAAAGGTAAACACGTAGACTCTGTGAGAAGTCAGGTGGACTCTTCCGGTCTGACGGAGCATGAGCTTTTTTTCGACAAACTTCCTCAAACTGTTGTCGGATTGCTCGCCGATAGCTTCAAAGTAGTTGGAGAACCGGAGGCTGGGAGAGCATGCCGGGAGTCCTTCTCACCTGCTCCCGCACTAAGTCGATCGTCGTCGGATGCCATGAAGTGTATTTTGCTAAAGGCTCGAAAAGGAACTATCTCAAGCGACTTCCAAGGTACGATCTTTCCACGAGTTGTAATTACGAGCATCAGCTTCGCCTCGCAAGAACAGGCTGATTCTCTCTGCCAATTCAGCTTCGAAGGTTGGAACTCTGAGAATCCAAGGGACAGTTTCCCGATTGAGCAAATTCAAGCACCTCCGTTCGTTTTTGTGAAAGGTAAGACACACGCTATCGTCGTCAGCATTCGATGCGAGTATGTCAATCTCGGAATCGACTACAAACAGATCGCCAAAGGCATTTCAGGGAAGTTTAATGGACTTGTTCCAGATGTTTTCATGATAAACGGTTGTGGCGGGCCTTTAGAGAATCTCTCGCCTGTCAAAGTGTTGAAATGACTTGTGCGAGTAACCAAGTTTCGAGGGTATAACTCCCATGACCAAAAAACTAATCGCCGAGACATTCCTCAAAATGGCCTCCGCAGGCGATGTGCACAACGCATACGACAAACACGTCCACCCCAATTTCATTCACCACAACACTTGGTTCGCTGGGGATCGTCAAACGCTTCTCACTGCAATGGCTGACAACGCCAGACAATTCCCCAATAAGAAATACGAAACGAACCGATCCCTCGAAGACGGCAACCTCGTCACGATCCACGGCAAAGTCATAATGGCCGCCGACTCACAATGGTCAGTCATTCATATTTTTAGATTCGACGGCGACATGATCATAGAAATGTGGGAGGCCTCCCAGCAAGTCCTCGCCGATTCGCCGAATAAGAACGGCATCTTCTGAGATCGGGCATTTTCGCCACCGCAATTCCCCCTTGCACACGACCTAATCATCCGCTACTTTACGAGCCGCCGTAAGCGGGAGTAACTCAGTTGGTAGAGTCACAGCCTTCCAAGCTGTTGGTCGCGAGTTCGAGCCTCGTCTCCCGCTCTTTTTATTGTTGATCGCCCCCCGCGCCAGTCGCTTACTAACCATGAAATGCGCCGAACTATTCTTGTCACACTTCTGGGGCTGTTTGTCGTCGGACTGATATCCTGCATCCAACGCAAACCGGAGCGGGCGGTCAAGCAGGACGCCCCCGTCACTGGCGAACTCCAGACAATTTCCGAGGTCGACTCGGCGATGCGTGTCAATCTCGATATCCCCGACAGCACTCTCTTTCGCGAAAACGCCCACAACCGCGAGATCGTCTACGACCTGCTTTCCCGGGCGCTGATCGTTGAACCGTCGGATTTGTATCGCGCCGCTCTGATCCTCCAGCATGCCGACCCGGCTTCGGCCAAAGAGGCCTGCCTTTTGGCCAACAAACTCGCCACCGAAGCCGCCGAGAAGGGGTACCCCCGCGCCAAGTTTCTAGCTGCCGCAGCTTTGGATCGCCACTTGATCTTCAGCAATCTACCGCAAAAGTATGGCACACAGTACACCCGAAATCGGGCGGGTCAGTACATGATTTTACCCTACGACTCCCAAACCCCCGACTCTGCACGAATCGCCTGGAATGTTCCCCCGCTTGACTCAATTCAGGCCGAACTTAAGGCCATGAGCCCGAAAGCGCCGGCCCGACGGCGCCGTTAACGCGCTGTGTGATAGATTCTTAGGTCGAGCTTGCTAGCATCGGCCGGCCACGTTCACATTTTCTGAACCCCACACTTCAGCTCAACCAACAGGGGGGAGCTAAAAAATGGGCTTTTCAAGAAAATCTCGTGCCAAAAATGGCTTGACACTCTTAGGGTTGGCGATATATTTGGGGCTCGCCCAACGGCGAGGCATGGCATTTTTTTGCCTTTCTGAGGAAAAAAGTTGTTCTGCCCAGATAGCTCAGTTGGTAGAGCACATCCTTGGTAAGGATGAGGTCACCAGTTCAATCCTGGTTCTGGGCTTTTTGTAACTGACGAGGAGTTCGTATGTCGAAGGAGAAATTTGTACGTTCTAAGCCGCACGTGAATGTTGGAACGATCG
>CAYVWS010000258.1:0-2750 GCA_964455535.1 uncultured Ignavibacteriales bacterium
GGTCGGGCTGCATAAGTCAACAAATCCGATGGCGGTGTCCCAGTAGTTGTAGGTCTGGCAGAGAACTGGAAAGGTGTCGATCAAAATGGCCGCCCCTACTGAAGACGGCAGCGAGTTGCCGATGAAAAAGCCGCCGAAGAAGGGGCCATTGACAACGATTGGTGAATCCAGAGGAATCCAGATATTGTAGGCGCCGGCCGCGGGTACATTCAGGTTGAAGTCCGATGAAATAGCTTTCAGCACGCCCGGCACGGTACAGCCCGGATACGAAGTCGAATCGACCGATTCGATGTCGACTGACACCACAAGCGGAGTCGCGGTCGCAAAGTACATCGGCATGTTGATACCAGTCACGGTGAACGGATACGAGTTGGTGCAGCTCAGGCCGGGGTTAAGAAGCGATTTGTACAATTCATTGCCCGACACCCAACCGTCGATTCGATAAATGATTTCCTGATTCTGTGACACGATGCAGGTATCAGCGGCGCTCAGACCGACCGGCGAAGTCAAGGTCGTGATATCGCCAACGGGCATTCGCCTGATTTGGGCGTTCGATCTTGGGGCCGCCGTCGACTGATGAGCGAGCGCAAAGAGGGTCATCACCGTAAGTCCGGCGATCAAGCGATTCATGCCGCTTCTCCGATAGTTGGGAATATTCGATTTCATTGTACTATTATCGATCAATTCGGCAGAATCTTGACCCGCGGATTCTCGCGTCGTCTTTACGAATAGATTCCTGCCGCAGCTCGATTGGAACAGCCAAGGGACACTTGGAGGTGCAGAAATCTCTGCTAGAGTTTCTATCGGGCGAGCGACTGAATGGTCGGACTGAGGAGTCAGCGCAGAAGGTGCAAATTTGATACAATTGAACGGGCGCGCATGTTGAAACAGCAGGCATGTCCGATACCTAACGTCAAGGTCATACCCGAGAGGATGTAAGTGATAGGCGACGGCAAAACACGAATTCTGGTAGTCGACGACGATGCCTATATCATCAGCGTGGTCACTGAAGCGCTGACCGGAGAGGCGTATGATGTCGTCTGCCTGCGTGATCCGGCCGAAGCAATCCGACACCTCCGCGCTGAGCCGGTCGATCTCGTACTGACCGATCTGTTGATGGGTCAATACACGGGTGTCGAGATTCTCGAAACCGCGCTGCGGCATCATCCCGACGTGATCGTCCTGTTGATGACCGCGCATCCGACTGTCCAGACGGCGGTGACTGTTTTGAAAAGCGGCGCGTATGACTTTCTGGTCAAGCCGTTCAAACTCGATCAGCTTAAAGCCACTATCCGCCGCGGTCTGGCGCATCAGAAAGTCATCAGGGAAAATATCTCGCTTAAGAGTCAGATTCAATTTCTCACTGCCACAAGCCCGTTGTCATCGGATCGCGATTTGGACGCCCACTTGCTGCGCGTCGTGGAGTCGTGCCGCGCCGAACTTACGGCGGCCGCGGTCGGGTTACTTGAAGTAGACCCGGCTACGCAACAGGTGCTTCGTTCGGTGCATTCTGCAGACAACGAGAAGTTGTCCGATCAAGTAACCAGCACCGAGGCGCTCGATGAACTTCTTCAGCGAGGCGGCGGCGAGCCGCTGTTTGGTCACATCTCCTTTTCAACGGACTCTGACAAAGGCGACTGCAACACGATCTCAATGCCGGTCGTGGTGCACGATCGACTGCATGGAGTCATCAATCTCGTCGTGTGCAGTCAAACCAAACGAATACAGGCGGGGCAGGTCGATGTGCTGCGAATTCTGGCCGGGTCGGCCGGAACTGCCATCGTCAATTTTCATCTCTATCAGGATTTGGAATCTTCATACGTCCAGGCGATTGCCGCTCTGACCAGCGCAATAGAAGCCCGCGACCAGCATACGGCCGGGCACACCGACCGCGTGATTGATCTTGCCAAAGTGCTTGCTATCGAACTCGGTTGGGATAACCGGCGCATCGAGGATCTCGTAATAGGATGCACCCTTCACGACGTTGGAAAAATCGCTATACCAGACGCGATTCTTAACAAGAACGGCGCCTTGAACGCCGAGGAGCGCGAGCGTATGCTTCGGCATCCGCTCGACGGCCTCAAAATTATCGCCAATGTCGACCGCCTGAAACCGGCGATTCCATATATCCTGAGCCACCACGAAAGATGGGACGGTACTGGATATCCTCGCGGGCTGCGGGGAGAACAAATTCCGATTGAAGGACGACTTCTGGCGGTGGTCGATACGTTTGATGCGATCATTTCGGATCGACCCTACCGAAAGGGAGCGACAATTTCGCACGCGCTCGCCGAAATCCGCCGCTCAGCCGGCACGCAGCTCGACCCGGAGATTGTCGATTCGTTTGTGGAGTTGATTTCGTCGAAGAAAATTGATCTGCGCGCTCTGTACGGACGTCACCGCGACGTAAACGATCTCGAATCCGCACCCGTTACTGAAACGGCACCGGCGTAAACGACAAGATCAGTATCGCTACGGCTATCAAGCCGATTATCGTTGTCCGCCGATCCACCGGAAGGTGATCCTGCATTGTCGGCGGGTGAGCCACGCCAAACGCGATTCCAAGAAATGCATAGAACCACCAGATCGACGACTGTGTCCCGAGCAGCAGCAGCCCGGCCACTGCGATCCATCCGAGTTTTCTCTGCATATCAGGTACAAGACCATAGATGACATGCCCACCGTCGAGTTGCCCGATAGGCAGCAGATTCATCGCGGTCAACAAAAGTCCCGCCCAACCCGCCACGGCG
>CAYVWS010000259.1:0-2739 GCA_964455535.1 uncultured Ignavibacteriales bacterium
AGCAAGAGTTACATCAATGTGAAATACGAACTTCTGTCGTTGCGAGCGAAGCGAAGCAATCTCGGCTCATCGTCGGCACCCGGCAGACTGAGATTGCTTCGTCGTCCCGCAAGAACGGGCCTCCTCGCAACGACAGGGGTTGTGCTTTTGCTACTCTTGTCATCGTGCGGTCAGCGGGACTATTCAGCGTCAGTAGACGTGCACACAAAGCTGGCGGCAGAACTGCAAAACAACCATCTGTATTCTGCCGCGGTCGAAGAGTACGCCAAAATTATCGATCTGCCGGGTGTCGATAATGCCAAGCTTGCCAATGTCAATTTCCTGATCGGGCGGCTGTATTTCGAGAATCTGAAAGACTACGAACAGGCGGCCGGATATTTCGTGCGGGCCAAGACACTTGATCCGAACGGGAGCTTTGTCGAAGAGGCATCCAAGAATCTGGTCGCGTGCTTAGAACGAAGCGGGCGCATGCTCGATGCCCGCCGTGAGTTGAGTTCAGCCACCAATATCGACACCACCGCGCACGCCGCAGGTGATTTGCCGGTGGCCAAGCTCGACGGCCGCACGATCTGGCGGTCCGAAGTCGAGGAAGCCATTCAGCAATTGCCGCCGTCGATTCAGAAGCAGCTCATGTCGCAAGAGGCCCGAGGGGCGTATCTGCGAAACTATGTCGGTGTCGAGTTGTTATACGAAGCCGCCAAACGCGAGAAGATGGACGCCGACCCGAAGTTGATTCGCCAGAAAGATCAATTGTTCAAAAAGGTCGTCGTGCAGAAGTATGTAGAAGAACGGGTCATGCCTGAGATCAAGATCGACACCGCCGATGTCCGCAATTTCTATCTGGCCAACAAGGACACGCGATACAAAGGGATGCCGTACGATTCAGCCAGAGCGCAGGCGTTTATGGACTACGAAAGTCAGAAAACCGAATCGGCCTACGGGCAGTATATCGCCAAATTAGCGAGCGCGGCCAAAGTTGAATTTCTTGATCAGAATCTGAAATAGCATACCATGATACGTCTTGTTCGCCATACGCTCTTTACCATACTCGCGCTGGGCATGATCTGCCTAGTCGGCGAGGTGCGGGCACAAAGCGACACGGTCAAGACTTTGCCGGGAATTGAAATCACGACCTCGGTCGACTCGGCCACCGTGACTATCGGCGACTTGATTACCTATACCATCAGCATCGTCTACGACTCGACGTACGAACTCGTCCCTCCGCCGTTGGGTGCCAATTTGGGGGCGTTTGATGTCAAAGACTATGCGCCGGACAATCGGTCGACCCTCAAAGACGGTCGACTGAAAAACGAGACGATCTTCAAGCTCTCGACATTTACGACCGGCGACTATGTTATCCCTCCGGTGCCGGTGATGTTTGTTTTGAAAGACGGCTCGCGCAAAGTGTTGTTGGCTGAGCCGGTGCCGATCACGGTCAAATCAGTTCTTTTGGATACAAGCGACAGCGCGGATATCAAACCGCTCAAGCCGCAGTATGAATTTGAGCGGAATCTCACTAAGTATATCTACTGGGGAGTGGGCATACTCCTGCTGCTACTGGCCTATGTGGGCATTTGGTGGTGGCTGCGGAAACGCCGCGGACTCGGCGCCCCCGAAGATCGCCGGACCCCGTGGGAAATTGCCTTCGCTGAACTCGCGCAACTGGAGCAAAAGAATCTATTGACGGGCGGAAAGTTCAAAGACTACTACTTCGAATTGACCGAGATCGGGCGCAAGTACCTTGGCAAAATGTTCGGCGCAGATGTGCTCGAGATGACCACCGAGGAATTTCTGGATCACTTCAAGACCGTAGATTTGCCCGGCGGAACATTCGATGAATGCAGCGCGCTGCTTCATCATGCTGACTTAGTAAAATTCGCTAAACTGACTCCGGAGTTGGATCGCTGCAAGGCCGACTTTGACATTGTGCACCGGCAGATAGATCGCGTGCGGCAGTTTGCCGAGGAAAAGCGGGCAGCCGAGATTGCGGCCTCGAATACGCCGCCGACACCGACCGCGACGACAGGGGGGACGCGTGGGTAGTTTCGACTTCGCCGGCTTCTCCTTCAGTTTGTTCGATATGGTCGAGGCCAAAATTCCGGCACTGGCAATCTTCGTTGTTGGCGGCGTGCTGATCGCAGCGATGGTTTGGTTTTATTTCCGTAAGCGGAGATTCAAGAGCGCCACGATCAAATACTCGGATGTGAAAATCGTATCGCGCGTCGCGAAAACGACGCGCCAGAAATATCGTCCGATTCTGCTATTTCTGCGTGTCGCGGCCTTTGCGCTATTCATTGTGGCCTTTGCGCGCCCGCGCCACGGCACCGAGACGCGCGAGAGCAGTTCCGAAGGAATCGATATCATGCTCTGTCTCGACGTGTCGTCGTCGATGATGGCCGAAGACTTCAAGCCCAACAACCGTCTGTTTGTCGCCAAGGAAGAAATCAAAAAGTTCGTGCAGCGACGACTGGATGACCGTATCGGCCTTGTCGTTTTCGCGCGCGAATCGTACACGCAGTGTCCGCTGACCACCGACTATGGTATTCTGACTCGCTTTGTCGATCAGGTCGACTTCGGCACGGTAGAGGACGGAACCGCAATTGGCATGGCGCTGGCTAACGCCGTGAACCGCCTGCGGGAGTCACCGGCTAAATCCAAAATCATCGTGCTGGCCACCGACGGCGACAACAATGCCGGCGAGATCGATCCGCAAACAGCCGCCGATGTGGCCGCTGCGTT
>CAYVWS010000260.1:0-2664 GCA_964455535.1 uncultured Ignavibacteriales bacterium
AACTTGAGGCCGAAAAGTGGCTTGCTGGCGGCCACGGCCTCGCCGGCCTGAACTTTGTCGCCGGCTTTCTTAAGCATGACCAGTTCGAGATCTTCGGGCGGGATGCCGAGTTTGTTCGCGACATTGAGCGGCACGACGGCGCCCGGAAGATGAGTGCGGGCGACGACATCGTCGGGGCCGACTTTGTCGCCGACCTTCACGAGTACTTCACCTTTGAGCGGCAGAATACGATTCTTTCGTACGACCAGCTTGTCGGTGACTTTGAGTCCTGGAGTGTATGCGTGACCCATTGAATTCCTTTGTAAAATTTACGAGGTGGCCGATTTCTGTTCCCGTTCGCGCCGTTTGCGACGCGCGGCCATGATAGCAATAAGTATAACCACGAGTCCTGACGGTATCGGCCAGTATCGCTTGATGTCTGATTTCTGTTCGGGCTCAGTCGAAATGTCGGCAATCTTCACCGACTCCCTGGCCGTTCCCGGGGGAGTAGTTCCCTCGGTCAGCGAGCCCGCGATTTGCAAAAACGACGGAAGGGCATTGGCCCAGGCAGTGTCGGATGCGTAGAAGTAAAAATTGGCGACGCCGGACTGGACAAATCGTACCGCGAGCAGATTGCGTCTTGTCACCACACGACCCTCGTGCAGGTCGGTCTGAACCAGCATCATGTGTCGGTCCGTCACATACAGCGGCAGATCGGCCTGTAACTTCGATGGGACGTCGGCAAACGTAACCGAATCTGCCTTTTGGCCGAAAGCCGCCGCGACCGCCGCAATGGCCGAATCACGAGTACGGCCGATCAATTCGCCGGAGCTGTCAAAAGTCAACAATAGGTACGGTTCTTCGTAGAACGGACGCTCGGTTACCGGTGCGAAAACCGCCTCATACTTGAGAAGATTCGGATCGGCGTTATTCTGCGTCAGGAAGAAGTCGACCGAACGATAGTCGATCTGCTCCCACGATTCAGGATACGACAGATAGAACTGACCGTTGTAGCTGACAAAGTTCTTCGCCCCGGCGTCTCCGGCGAAAGCGCCCCAAAGCGCCAGCACGATCAGGACGACCAAGGTCGCTTGTCTGTTTCGATTCCCGTAGTTCATTTCACTGCGCCTTCAGAATTACGAACTGTCCTATCGGACAATATGTCCGTCTTTTACCGGATAAATGTCGAGTTCCGCCATCCATTGAGTCAGATGGCGTACGCGCTCCTGTTCGGAGAGTGTTGAAAGGTCAAACGGACGCCCGCGGCCATCTAAGATGACTCCAACCACGCCGCCGTGAATTTCCTTTTCGACTTTGATGCCGTTTCCGGCGCCACAGTCATAGTTACGTTCCGGTTCAAAGGTCGCCTTGGCGGTAAGGGGGAGGCCGTTCGGCGCGACACCCAATTTGAAATGCTTCATCTCAAGATGACTGAGTGTGCCGCTAACCGTACCGGTCGGGAGTTCAATTGTATATTTCATCACCGGGCCCGGTTTCTTGGCGACGCCCTTTGGGGCGATGCAAGTGCCCAGATGAATCAGGCAGTCTTTTTCGAACACTTCGGTGGCCGCCTTGGGCTGCACCTGGGTCAATACGCCGAGCTGGGGCATCATGAAGATCGAATCGACCGCTAAGCGCGTGATCCCCTCCGGCAGGAAGGCATCAATCATCATGAGAGCCGACTGTTGGCGGCGCGGGGCGTGAGAAAGCACACCACCCGAGCCGATCAGCATGTTGAGCGTCATCATATTTACAATCGAAGCACCTGATGAAGACTGTTCGAACGCCTCGGCGATCGTACGCTGTTGCTGTACGCCTTTGAGGGTCGAGGCGAAGCTGCGATGCTGTACAAATGCCAGACGCAGCGCTTCTTTGGCAATCGCCTGCTCAAAAATCAGCTCTTCCATCGATTGAGGGATCGTAGTCGGGCGAATCATCTTATTCTTCACGCGATTACGCAGATCGCGTTCGTCCATCACGAACGGAACCCAGCGCATCACCATCGGCAGCGTTGCTTCGGCAAAGACATTCGAAATCGAATATGACATGCCGAGGTTGGCCGACACGGTACGGTTGAATACCGGAGTAGTGCTGTCGGGGCGAAAGACCGAAAAGACGTCGGTAGTGGCGCCGCCGATATCAACTCCGACTGCTTCAATGTTGTATTGGTCGGCGATAGTCTGAATAATCAGGCCCACTGCGCCGGGAGTCGGCATGATCGGGGCATCGGTCCAGGACATCAACTTCTTGTATCCCGGGGCCTGCGCCATGACGTGCTCCATAAAAAGCTCATGAATTTCTTCACGCGCCGGGCCGAGATTTTCACGTTCGAGCACGGGGCGAAGGTTGTCGACCACCCGAAGATCAACTTTGTCGGAAAGTGCGTCCTTCACCGGCTGAGTGGCGTCTTTGTTGCCGGCGTAAATAATCGGCAGCTTGTATCCGGTGCCGAGGCGCGGCCGCGGATCGGCAGCGGAGACCAATTCGGCGATTTCAACGACGTGGGTGGTCGTGCCGCCGTCGATTCCGCCGGAAAGCAAGATCATGTCGGGGCGCAAGTGGCGGATGCGCTCGATCTGTTGGTGCGGGAGGCGTTTGTCGTTGGCGGCGATGACATCCATCACGATCGCACCGGCGCCAAGGGCGGCTCGTTCGGCCGATTCGGCTGTCATCGAACGCACAACT
>CAYVWS010000261.1:0-2639 GCA_964455535.1 uncultured Ignavibacteriales bacterium
GCCAGATCGCGGGCCATTTGTTTTAGTTCGAGATCCTGCTCGTCGAGTTCAAAGTGCATCGTCGTCTCCTGCTTAGGCGTACGTGTAGAATCCACGGCCGGTTTTGCGGCCGAGGAAACCGGCGTGGACCATTTTCTTTAACAGCGGACAGGGGCGGTATTTGGGGTCGCCCAGACCTTCGTGCATAACTTCGAGAATTGCCAGACAGACGTCAAGGCCGATAAAATCAGCCAGGGTCAGCGGCCCCATCGGGTGTCCCATGCCGAGTTTCATGACTTCGTCGATAGCTTCGACCGATCCGACACCCTCGACATGCGCGTAAATCGCTTCGTTGATCATCGGCATGAGAATTCGATTGGCGATAAATCCCGGGTAGTCGTTGACTTCAATCGGGACCTTGCCGAGCTTTTTCGCCATCTCTTTGATGACCGTGTAGGTTTCGTCGCTGGTCGCCAGGCCGCGGATGATTTCAATCAGCTTCATCACGGGCACCGGATTCATGAAGTGCATGCCGATGACTTTGTCGGCGCGTTTCGTTACTCCAGCCAATTGGGTGATGGGCAACGAAGATGTATTGCTTGCCAGAATCGTATGGGGCGGGCAGATCACATCGAGGCGACGGAAGAGATCAAGTTTCACCGGCAACTGCTCGGTGACTGCTTCGACTACCAGCTGCGCGCTCTGGGCTCCCTGCAGTTCGATGCAGGTGCTGATGCGCTCCATTACGGCGGTCTTGTCGAGTTTGGGATCTTTCTTGACGATCCGATCCATCGAGGCGCCGATTGTCGCCACCGCCTTGTCGGCTCGGGTCTGGTCGACTTCGATCAACGTTACATTGAACCCGTTCATGGCGCAGACCTGGGCCACGCCGTTTCCCATAGTGCCGCCGCCGATTACCGCGACGGTGTGTATTTCGCTTAACTGCATATGCGAAACTCCCGGACTGGACTCCTCAGACTATTTCAATGGCCAGCGCGACCGCGTTTCCGCCGCCGAGGCAGAGGGTGGCGAGGCCGTTTTTCAATTTGCGATCTTTGAGTGCGTAGATAAGCGTGGTCAAAATACGCGTGCCGCTGGCGCCGATCGGATGACCCAGAGCCACCGCGCCGCCGTGGACGTTGACACGATCCCAGTTCCAGCCAAGACCTTTGCCGTCGGCCAGCGCCTGCGCGGAGAAGGCCTCGTTAGCTTCAATCAGATCCCAGTGGTCGATCTTCACGTTCATCTTCTTCATTAATTTCTCAATGGCAAATATCGGCGCAAAGAAAAGATCCTGCGGCGGAGTGCCCGCGGTCGAGTAATCAACGATACGTGCGAGCGGTTTGAGACCTTTCGATTTCATGTAGCTTTCGGAGACGACGACGGTTGCTGAACTGCCGTCGTTTAGGCCCGGAGCGTTGCCGGCGGTTACAGTGCCGTCTTTTTCGAAAGCCGGGCGAAGTTTGGCAAGCGATTCTAAAGAGACATCGGCGCGCGGGCACTCGTCGACATTGAACACCTTGGGGTCTCCCTTACGCTGCGGGACAAGGATGTCGAAGATTTCTTCTTTGAACTTGCCCGCCTGTTGGGCCGCGACGGCTTTCTTGTGCGAGTTGAAAGCAAATTCATCCTGTTGTTCTCGGGTGATGTCGGCTTTCCTGCGCGTGTATTCGGCGGCGCTGCCCATGTGGTAGTTGTTGAATGAATCCCAGAGGCCGTCGGAGATCATGATGTCATCCATTGTCTGATGTCCGAAACGCGTGCCGGTTTTGGCGCCGCGAATGACATAGGGCGTGTTCGACATCGACTCCATGCCTCCGGCGATAACGACATGTTGATCGCCCGCTTTGATCGACTGTGCGGCAAGCATCACGGCTTTCAATCCAGAACCGCAGACCTTGTTGATGGTCAGACAGCCGACCTCCGGCGGCACGCCGCCGTGGATGGCGGCTTGACGTGCCGGGGCTTGTCCGGCGCCGCCCTGCACCACCTGACCCATGATAACTTCGTCGATATCCTTAGCGTCGATGCCCGCACGGCGAATCGCTTCTTTGATCGCCTGAGCGCCGAGCTGCGGGGCGGTCATTGATCCGATGCCGCCGTGAAGGGTCCCGATAGCGCTGCGACACGCCGAAACAATATATGCAGATTGCTGACTCATCTGTAACCTCCGAGGTCCAACTTGTTATCTATTTCACATGCCGTATATACACCAAATCCGCCCGTAAATCAATTGCGTTGACCGAATTATCTCCGCTCGTACGACTGCACTTCTTGGAGAGAGTAGGTGCGTAATCTTTGCACACTGTGGGAAATGCTTCTTAAGGATGGAGTCAGGCGAAGCCGATAATAAGAATATCGTCTGACTGTTTTGAGAACCACCCCAAGGAGGAAGTCCATGAAGAAGATGTTAGTCGCGCTTACTCTGCTTGTGACGCTGGCCGCGACGGCAAGCGCGCAGGTTCCGAGTCCGTTTTCGCTCTATGCCGGCGGGTTGATCTCGCTGCCGCAGGGACCGTCGTCGTTCAAGGACGGCTACAAGAACGGCTGGCACGGTTCGCTCGGACTCGGCTGGAAACTGATGCCGAATCTCCAGGCGGTGGCCAAAGCGGAAGTCCATTCGTTTGGCCTGGACTACGAACAATCCGGCCTTGCCGCTT
>CAYVWS010000262.1:0-2633 GCA_964455535.1 uncultured Ignavibacteriales bacterium
TCGTCGCGTGAAAGCGAGGGAATCATGGAGCCAATATGGCGGTGTGATGAGAGCAAGTCAAGGAATCAGGCCTGCGACAGGAGCGCGGGAAATTCGATCAGTTGATAAATTTCCAGGTGAAGCCGTAAGAGACGAAGCGGCCGTATCGAGTGAGCGCGTCGCGCGAGTTGTAATTGACTGAGGTTGTGTTGTGGACGTCGTAGTTGAAACGGAACGGTCCCATTTCGAATGAGAGTCGGCCGCTGGCCGTGACCTGATCGCCAAGTTCGGGAGTCGTGTACCCCTCGTACTTACCGACATACGTCAATTGGCCGTAGGCGTAGAAATGCACGTCTTTGGACTTCCAAAACCAATGGAGTTCGAGTCCGGAGTGCGCGGTGAAATCCGGTACGAAATACTGCGGGCGATTGTCACCGCGCGTCAGGTGCTGAAAGCCGAGCCCGGCGTTGAAACGAGCAGCGTCGGTGATTCTGAATCGCACCGTGCCGGCGATATCGTAAAAGGTCAGGTCGACGTTGGCCGGGGTATGGGTGACGCTGTCGCCCGACTCGAGCCGCACCCAATCGATGGCGTTATTAATCTTGCCGGCGGCCACACTTGCGCCTACGGCATTATCAAGTGTGCCCAATTCGCCGTAACTGGTTAGGATCATTTGCTTTTCCGATGACAGCGCGGAATTGCCGCTGTCGGCGTAGATGAGCGACGCGGTGTCGAACAGCGCGATTGTATATGGAGAATACAATTGATGCTGTGTCGGAGCCGCCTCCAGATATCCGGCGGAAAAGTGCAGGAATGAGTGCGTCGATTCGTGCAGCGTCGTCAGCAAAGCATACGGCAGCGATTTGTATGTTTTGACATATCGGCTTCCGATGGTAGCCGCCGAATTCCAGCCGCTCATCTGACGAAGGGCGGAAAACTCGACATTGGCAGTTGTCCGGTCGTTGTGACCCTCGAGGGTCCCGTAGCGGCGCATTTCTACTTCGGCGGCGCCGCGGAAAAGCGTGCTTCCGGCATTCCATTCACGCTTGAGATATCCAATGTGGGCAGTCTGATCGAACCATTGATGATAGATATGATCCATGTGCGATCCCTGCCGGGCCAGACGGTAGCCGATGGCGAGCCGCGACGTGCGGGCGGTATCAAAGCGCAGATATGCAATGTCGAGATGACGTTCAAAACGATAGCGCGGAACAGTTGAATAGATGCTTTTGGGATTAACCGCAATGCTGCCGTCTCGGGTGTACATCCAGCCATTTGATGAAATGGCGGAGTTGGCGCCGAGCGGCATGTAGTAGTCGCCGGCATACTGATAGGCGTCGTCGGTGAATGTACTGGCGATGCCGTCAGTCTTGCGATACTCGACCGATCCGGCAAACCGGCGACCGTCGCCGAAGAGTTTGGTCAATCGGCCGCGCGTCTGGGCATAGCCGTAGTCTCCTTTATCAACGATCAGCGCGCTCTTTGGGTCGGTTGAAGTTGGAGCATCGGTTCTGGTTATCAGCGCGCCGGCGGTCTGGTCTCCCCCGTACAACAGACCGATGGGGCCAGGGATAACGTAGGCGTGGTCGTCGAGTGCGTCGGTGAGATCGTTCATATCAACCATGCCGTCGTGCACCGGCACATGCTCAAAGGGCGTGACGGCATGTCCGCCGGGAGCAAGAGTCAGGCGATTGCCGGGGAGTCCGTAGGCGGCGACAGTAGTGCGCATTGGGACTTCCTGATACGGCAGCGCAAAAAATTGCGGCGCATTGCGGAAATAGTCACCGTCGTTTTGATACGAAAACCGGTCGGTTAGCGGTTTCTGATCGTAACGGGCGGAGCCGAACCAGCTTGTTACGGTGTCGCCGAAAGAAAAGGCAGCGCGGCGACGGGCTTCGAGCTTGGCCTCATCATATTTCTTGGCGATGTTTTTGAATCGCTCCGGTCGGGCATTTTGCGAGGTATCGATCAATTGCATAGTGTCGACAGTCCGCGGCGCCGGTTGGCGTCCCGAGTCCTGGGCTGACACAGCCGATGCGGAGCCAACCAGCATGGCAGATATGACAAGGATCGTTTTGATCATACGATAAGTTTTTCTTTGTCGTATAAAAGCCGGGCAACCGGGAAAAGCAACGGGAAAATGACGGCGTTGGCTGCAAGAGCGATGAGTGTCCACGGCAGCGAGGCGATAAAGCGGGGCCAGAACGGTTTGAATATCCAGGCATCGGCGCTGTTGACGGGAACGTAGTAGACAATCGCACAGGCGATACCGCACAAGGTGAAAGCCACGAGGGCGAACGGGACGGATGTGTCGAATATTCTGAAAGTGCGGACGACGGCGCCGATCAAGCCGCAGAGTGAGCTGCCGATGAGTTGCGCCGCGAGAATGGGAAAGGCAACCGGGCCGTAGGGGTTAAAAAGCGACCAGAGACCGGTGCCCACCACTCCGACCAAAATGCCGGGGACTACTCCCCATAAGAGACCGGCCAGAAACATGATGAAGAATGAAACTTTGATATTGGGAAGCACGACCAGCGACCACGACGTGACATAGACGAGCGCGGCGAAGAGCGCAATGCGGGTGATGAGGCGCAAGCGCGACATCAGCGGATGAGCGCGATCTTCGATTTGCTCTCGGCCAGGAGATTTTTCTT
>CAYVWS010000263.1:0-2624 GCA_964455535.1 uncultured Ignavibacteriales bacterium
GCAAGATGATCGCCGATCACATGGTCAAGTCCAAGCAGACCTCGCCGCATGTGACAACCTTCGAAGATATCGACTTAACCGAACTGGTCACTTTCCGCGAGAAGATGAAGGGCGACTTCAAGTCGACTTACGGCGCCAATCTGACCTACATGCCGTTTATCATCAAGGCGGCCTGTGTCGGGCTTCGCAAATTTCCGACAATTAACGCCTCGCTGACTGACAAAGAGATCATTCTCAAGAACTACATCAATATCGGTGTCGCCGTCGCGCGTGACGAGGGCCTGATTGTACCCGTTATCAAGCACGCCGATCGGAAATCGATCATCGAAATCGCGGTCGAGCTGAATCAACTCGGCGAGAAAGCCCGCACCAATCGCCTGATGCCCGACGATGTCGCCGACGGCACCTTCACGCTGACCAACGCCGGTATGTTCGGTGCGACGGCCTCCACTCCGATCATCAGCCAGCCGCAGGTGGCGATTCTGGGCATCCACCAGATTGTCAAGCGGCCGTGGGTGGTGAACAATCAAATCGTCATTCGCGACATCTCCAGTTTCGGAATGTCGTTTGACCATCGGCTGATCGATGGTCACACAGCGGTGCAGTTTCTGCATATGGTGCACGAATTCCTGGCCGATCCAACCCGGATGATGCTGCACTTGCGATAAGCATGGCGGTCGCACGACAGACAAAGACGTTCGGCTGGCATTTACAACTCGGACAGGTCGACTACGAACGCACCCTTCAGTGGCAGCGCGGGCTGGTCAAGATGCGTCTGGACGGCTTCGCGCGTGATACGATCATCACAGTGGAGCATCCGCCGGTGGTGACAGTCGGTCGCGACGGCCACCCCGAGAATTACAAGAATCTCAAAGAGCAGCCGTTTTTTATCGAGCGCGGGGGAGATGTCACCTTTCACGGCCCGGGCCAATTGGTCGTCTATTACATCTTCAATCTCGCCCGACGTGGCCGCGATCTGCACAAATTCATGGATCAGGTTCAGCAGGGAATCATTCAGGCGCTCGAAAAGTACGACGTTCCCGCCAAGATGGGCGATCAGTACACGGGCATCTGGGTTGGCGAACGGAAGATTGCCTCGATCGGCGTGGCAGTAAAACACTGGGTGACCTTTCACGGCTCCGCCATCAACCTGCACACCAACCTCGAAGAGTTCGCCAAGATCAATCCATGCGGACTCAATCCGGCGACCATGACCTCGATCGAGCGGATCACCGGCCAGAAAGTTAAACTTGACGATTTCGCCCGCGTGCTGTTGGATTGCTATGCCGACGTTTTCGAAACGACCTTTTCGCCCATTGATCTGGAAACGCTGGCCGAGGATATCGAAAGCCAATCCGGTGGACACCACGTCTGAGTGGTGAGTCTCCGGATTTTTTCAGGAGGAACGCGATGGAATTGAAAGGCAAGGTGGCCTTTGTATCGGGGGGAACGCGAGGCATAGGATTATGTGTGGCCGAACGATTGGCGGCGCAGGGGGCCGACGTTGTCATCAACTATTTCCGCAGCCGCCAGTCGGCCAACGAAGCGGTCGAGAAGATCAAGTCTTACGGCGTCGAGTGCTACGCGCACCGTGCCAACATGGGCAACCACGACCAGCTGCCCGCGCTCTTCGATGGGATAAAAGAACGCTTCGGCAAGCTCGATATCATGATCTCCAACGCCGCGCTCGGGCTGTATACCAGCATGCTCAATATCGACGACAAGGCCTGGGACCTTTCGATGCACACGAACGCCCGCGCCTTTTTGCATTGCATCCAGCTTGGCTCGCCGATGATGCCCGACCATGCGCGAATCGTGACCCTGTCATCACTCGGCTCGATTCGATACATACCCGGCTACGCAGCGATCGGAGTATCCAAAGCAGCAATCGAAAATATTGTGCGCTACGCCGCGATTGAATTGGCGCCGCGCCATATCACCGTAAATTGCGTATCCGGCGGGTTCATTGACACCAGCGCCCTGACCGTGTTCCCGAACTACGAGCAAATGAAAAAAGAAGTCTCGGATCGGACACCGTTCAAGAGGATTGGGCGTCCCGAGGAAGTCGCGGAAGTCGTCGCATTTTTAGCGACACCGAAAGCGAGCTGGATTACCGGGCAGACCGTGATTGTCGACGGCGGCTATTCGCTGATGTAGGCGCTTAGCGTAGCACCGCCCAGATCGTTCTGATTCCAACCATTAAGAGAGCCGCCGCGAGGAATCGTAGAATTCCCCGGCCCGATATTTTCTTCGAAAATCGCGCGCCAATCTGCGCGCCTACGATCACGCCAAGCGCCAGCGGCGGCAGTTTGTCGATCATCGGCGTCAGATGGCCCTGCACGAAATGGGTGATACTTCCGCTGCATGACATAATGACAAGAATAAAGTGCGAAGTCGCGGTGGCGATATGCACAGGAAAATTCAAGAGGTTGGTCATCGCCGGGACATGAATCACCCCGCCGCCGATTCCCAGAATGCTCGAAAGAAATCCAACCCCAAAGCTGATGGCGATGCCGATCCAGGGATTAAACGAAAAGGAGTGATTTTCTCCGCCCGAATCGGTGAGGTTGACATGCCATCTTCCGCTTGCAGTGTGCACTGAGGCAGTGCGTCGTTCCGGCCGA
>CAYVWS010000264.1:0-2615 GCA_964455535.1 uncultured Ignavibacteriales bacterium
TGCGGGGTTGACGAGACTCGAACTCGCGGCCTCATGCGTGACAGGCATGCGTTCTAACCAACTGAACTACAACCCCGACTCAGATTTTGTCAGTCGCCAACGACTCGTGTCGCCCGCGACTCTTATTGGGCGGTACTAGATTCGAACTAGTGACCCTCTGCGTGTAAGGCAGATGCTCTAACCAGCTGAGCTAACCGCCCAAAATCTCCGTACCGCACAACATTGCGCCCGCCGGGTCGAATCGGGCGACCCTCCCAAACGGGCCTGCTAATATACATCCCCCCGCCCAAAAGGCAAGCATCTTCGGCGAACCGTCGCAATCCCCTCTTTTCTCATAATATCGCAGACTACAAGACGGGCTGCCGACCATTCAAGCAACGATCATCGACGGGGATTTCGCGGAAATGTCTGGAAATGAGGTGCGGGCTCAGATTTTTGGGGCCGACTGGTCGACAGGCGAACTGTCATCCGGCTGGCCCTTGACCAGAATGGCGATCGGAATCAGAGCACAGTAGGCGACCACCAACAGAATCGGCGCGAAAGTAATATCGCCCGAACCCAAAAGGACAAATCCGAGGATCATCACGCCCAGGGCTATGCCGAACCAGATGTAGTTCTTCTTACCGAACGGCCACTTGACCGATTCTGGGGCGCTCGGCGCCGGTTTCTTTTTTGCAGGTGCTGCCATAGTGATTGGTAAGATACGGCGTTTGAACCTCAAGTCAAGCAGTACTGAACCGCCTCCAACGAAGATAGGCGGCCAGGGCGGCGGCCCAGATGAACATTAACATCTGGCGGGTGGTGGAGTGTCCAAACGGAATATCGAATTGCGCCGTGACAGCAAAGCAGACCGATGCGAGCAGGGCGCCAAGGGCCAGCGCCCGATCTTGTTCGGAACACGATTTGGAACGCCAAACGCGGAATCCGCACCACAACACCGCGGCCCACATCCCCAGAAAGAAGATCAGTTCCGGGAATCCCGACTGGGCGGCGTACATCAGGTAGTCGTTGTGAGCGTGGCCCTGAGGAAGAAACCCGGGTGGTTCAGTGGGCATCACGGCGGCATATCCTTCCTTGAAGTTTCCCGGTCCGACGCCGAAGATCGGATGACCCGCCGCGACGTTTAATGATTGTGTCCAGATAAAGCGCCGTCCCTGATCATGCAGAAGCGAGAGCTCTTTGTTCCATAGAGCTGCAAATCGCGAGAATACTCCCGAGACCACGCCAAGGGAAATGATGGCCGCGGCCAATCCGATGAACGCCACGAGCGCGCGTTTGGTTCTCAACAGCAGAGTCAGGACAATCACGGAAACGACAATGGCCGCAAGCGGTCCGCGTTCGCCGGATAAAAGCGATGCCGCAATGCCGAAAATCCCGCACAGGAGCGGGACATTTTTCAGGATGCCACGGCGCTGTCCTGTTGCCAGACCATACCCGAACAAAAACACGCCGGCTACAGCAAAGTAAATTCCAAAAGTCACTGTCCCAGAAAAATTCCCAACGATCCAGTAGCCGATGCCGTTCTTTTGCAGGTCCAAGTGCGGTTTCAAGAAATGCCAGCCGAACAAAAACTGACCGATGGCATAGAGCGACATCAATCCGACGCCCCAGGAAAATGCGGTGACCAATTGTGTATTTCGCCTGTCATCGGACATGACGAGAAGAAATGCCGGGAGAAGTAAGAGGATCCATTCATGTCGCATCGATCGTGATGCGTCCTGATCAACACCGTTGACCACAGCGGAGAGAACCATCCACAGTACGAACAGAATGGCGGGCCAGTAGAAGAACTTCAGTTCTCGAAAGTGAAGAGGGCGACGAGTCGCGACCATCGACACTACGAAGACAACTGAGGCCACTCCCCCGGCAATTGATCCCGCCGTCCCCGAAACGCTGCAGGCGAAGAGGAAGACTGAGAGAACGAAGAGCAGTACGCGATCGGTTATGTCGGAGAATTGAGTCAGGCGCACAAGTCTCTCTCGATGAACTCGACCAGCACATCAAGAATATACAGTTGATCTTCGCGAATCCGCTGACGTCCGCCGTGAGGGATCACCAGCGGACGATCAACCACGCCCTGCAATTTTCCGCCTGTGCCGCCAATCAGCGCGGCGGAGATCATGCCTTTCTCGCGGGCAGTCTGGGACGCGCGCAGAAGATTGGGCGGATTGCCGGTGGTCGACAACGCCAGGAACATATCGCCTTTGTGACCGAGCCCTTCGATCTGGCGCGCGAAAATCCACTCGTAGCCGAACTGGTCGGCCGCGCCGGTGATCATGGCGGCGTCGGCGGAGAGCGTGAGTGCGGGAAGCGACTGACGATTGCGCGTTGATGACACTCTTGTCACTAATTCACCTACGAATAGAGACCCGATTGCGGCGAGCCCGCCGTTGCCGGCGACAAGTAATTTTCCACCCGACCCGATCACGGCTGCAACCTGATCGGATAAGTCAAGAATCTGTTGGCCGAGGTGCTCGAACAAAGCGTGGCGCGACAAGACGGTTTCGTCGGTGAGTTTTTTGAGTTGAATCAGCTTTTCGTTCTTGGTCATACCGGAATCGACTCGTTGGCGTGCACGGCTGAAGTCATTTCGCGAATGAGCGAGTGGTCGCAGC
>CAYVWS010000265.1:0-2604 GCA_964455535.1 uncultured Ignavibacteriales bacterium
CGAAGGCCGAAGACACCGTGAAAAATCCGAGCGCAAACAAAAATCCGCTTAGTTTCAGATACCGATTCATATGATCTCCGAATTAAGTGGTTGGATATTCGTGTAACAATCCGATCGCCGAATTGTTTCAGTCTATTGTAGGGCGGCTTCGTCGGTGAAGCCGCCAGAGTAATTGATCGAGATAGAAATGGCGGGTTCAAGAGCGAACCCGCCCTACAAGATCAAATATCCAGATTGCGCACGTACTGCGCGTTCTGCTCGATAAACTCGCGGCGCGGGCCAACCTCGTCACCCATCAATTTGGTGAACAAGTGATCGGCCTCGGCGGCATCATCAAGGGCAACCTGCAAGAGTGTACGTGTCTCCGGGTCCATCGTCGTTTTCCAAAGCTGCTCGGGATTCATTTCGCCAAGACCTTTGTAGCGCTGGATATTCACGCCGGTCTCGGGCATCTTTTTGAGCATCCGGTCGCGTTCGTCGTCGGAATAGGCGTAGGTCTCGCTCTTGCCGTGTTTCAGACGATACAGCGGCGGCTGGGCGATGTAGATATATCCCAAATCAACCAAATCGCGCATGTAACGGAAGAAGAAGGTCAGGATGAGCGTGCGGATGTGGGAACCGTCGACATCGGCGTCGGTCATGATAATGATCTTGTGATAGCGGACTTTGGTCGGTTCGAAATCCTCACGAATGCCGCAGCCGAGCGCCGTGATAAGCGCGCGGACTTCATCGTTGCCCAAGATTTTATCGATGCGGGCCTTTTCGACATTCAGGATCTTGCCCTTGAGGGGGAGAATCGCCTGGAAACGTCGGTCGCGTCCTTGTTTGGCCGAGCCACCGGCCGAGTCGCCCTCGACTATGTAAATCTCACATGATTCCGGATCGGATGACGAGCAGTCGGCCAGCTTTCCGGGAAGAGACGCCGTGTCGAGCGCGGTTTTGCGACGTGTCAACTCTTTGGCTTTGCGGGCGGCCTCACGCGCCATCGCGGCCATCATCAGTTTGTCGACAATCTTCTTGGCGACCGATGGATTTTCTTCGAAGTGGGCGGCGAGATATTCGTTGCAGACCGATTCGACGATGCCTTTGACCTCCGAGTTGCCGAGTTTGGTTTTGGTCTGACCTTCGAACTGAGGGTCGCGCACCCGAACCGAGACGACAGCAGTAAGGCCTTCGCGGGAGTCATCACCGATCAGCGAGAAATTCTCTTTTTCTTTTTTCAGAAGATTGTACTTCACCGCGTAGGTGTTGATCGAGCGGGTCAGCGAGGTGCGGAATCCTGTCAGGTGCGTTCCGCCTTCGATCGTGTTGATATTGTTCACGTACGAGTAAACAGACTCGGAATAGCCGTCGTTGTACTGCACGGCGATCTCAACAAACACTCCGTCCTTTTCTTTTTGGAAATAGATCGGCTTGTTGAAGACCGGCGTCTTGTTTTCGTTGAGATATTCAACGAATGCCGCCAGGCCGCCTTTGTATTTGAACGAGACTTCCTTTTTGGTGCGGTGATCGATCAGCTCGATCGTCAGCCCTTGATTCAAGAAAGCCAATTCGCGCAGGCGGGAGGCGATAATATCGAACTTGAATTCGATCTTACCAAAGATTTCGCTGTCGGGATAGAACGAGGTCTTGGTGCCGGCCTTTTTCCCTTTACCAACCACTTTGACTTTGGCAACCGGGTCGCCGCGACGATACTCCTGACGGTGCACCTCACCGTCGCGGGTGACCTCCACCCAACACCACTCGGAGAGGGCATTTACTACCGATACACCAACGCCATGCAGACCGCCGGAGACTTTGTACGATTCATGATCGAATTTTCCACCCGCGTGGAGAGTTGTCATCACCACTTCGAGCGCCGATACTTTTTGTTCGGGATGAATTTCAACCGGAATGCCGCGGCCGTTGTCGGTCACCGTGATCGAGTTGTCCTCGCCGATTTCGACGAGGATGTGATCGGCAAACCCGGCCATCGACTCGTCGACCGAGTTATCAACCACTTCGTACACCATGTGGTGCAGACCGCGCTGGCCGACATCGCCGATATACATCGCCGGGCGACGGCGTACCGCCTCGAGTCCTTTGAGGACTGTGATGGTAGCGGCGTCGTACTTGTGGCCCGGGCCTTTTTCTTTTTTGGTATCCGTCTCGGGGATTTCAGTCGCCATGCGGGGCGGTTCCTTTCTCCTGGCGTACCAGTCGTAATTTGCGCACGGATTTGCCGAAGCTTTGTCCGCGAATTTTTTCCAAGATCATTTCCGAATCAAGCGACAGTTTCTGCCGCCAGAGATCGTCGTTGACCGCGACATGCACGACGCCGTCTTCGTATTTATACGCGCGCGCGTGACGGGCGTAATGTTCGCCGACAATTTCCGGCCAGCGCGCGACCACCTGCCACCCGTGGTAATTTTTCAGATAGCCGAGCTGGCCGATCACGCTTTCGATCACGCCGCCGACCAAGGCCGGGCGGGATTTTGTATCGGTAGAATTGCGGTGTCGCGAATTAGCTTGCATTACAGATACAAGGTACCAAAGGGGGGTGGTATTTGCAAGCAAAAAACTCGATCTATCGCGTTGGGGGACAGACGCTTGCGGCGATGTGAT
>CAYVWS010000266.1:0-2591 GCA_964455535.1 uncultured Ignavibacteriales bacterium
CGAAATTCGCCGGATGACGTATGGAGTTTACTATTGGATAGTAGAACTCGGCGTCAGCGACTAGCTGACATGCCGGCCGTGAGCGGGCGCCCAGCCGAAACTCCTACATCGCGACGACGATATCTGTCTTCAACGTGTTGTATGGCATGAGCTTAGTCGCCTGGTCGGCCGAGCCATCTTGCTCTCTCCTTGCTTTTCCAGCCCGCCCCCTCTATATTATGGGCCGTCCGTGAGGATCGGTTGAAACCCTCCCCACGGTTTTGTGTTGTAGGATAAGAGTTACATCAGAGATATTCGGAGAAAGTTGTGAAAGAGAAGATTCATCCGGCGTACCACGATATCGTGATCACCTGCGCCTGCGGAGCCCAGTACCCGACCCGTTCGACCCGCAAGTCGATCTCGGTCGAAATCTGCTCCAACTGCCACCCGTATTTTACCGGCAAGCAAAAGCTTCTGGATACGGCCGGCCGCGTTGAGCGGTTCCGCCGCAAATATGCCAAGGCGGAGAAGTCGAACTAATTCGATCGCGTGTCAGGCGGCTACGCCCGACACCACTCAATTTGCAAAACTATCGTCGCATCGAGCCGTGCCTGGATGCGACGTTTTCTTGACCGGAGTGACCGAAAGAACCCATGGCTGATCTGAATGTCGGCGGACAAGCGGTAATCGAAGGTGTAATGATGCGGGCCAAAGACCGTATCGCCACCGCCGTGCGCACCCCCTCCGGCGAAATTCTGATCAAGACCCAGGAATACAAAGCCCTTTCGGCGCGGATCAAACTGTTCAAGCTGCCGATTCTGCGCGGCGTGGTCGCCTTTTTTGAGATGCTCATCATCGGCATGAAAACACTCAACTTTTCGGCCGAAGTTTCCATGCGCGAGCTGGACAAAGCCGAAGCAGAAAAAGCCGGCAAGGTTTACGAAGAAAAGAAGAAAAAATCGGGCGGGCTGATGCTCGGTCTCATGGCGGTCGTGTCTTTGGCGGTGGGCATCGGCATCTTTTTCTTTTTGCCGCTGGCCATAGCTCAATTGTTCGGCATCGACAAGAACGCCGTCGGATTCAATCTTATGGCCGGAGCCATCCGGCTCACTCTCCTGATTTCGTACCTGAGCGCGTTGACACTGGTCAAGGACTTTCGTCGGATCTTCGAGTACCACGGCGCTGAACATAAGTCGATCTATACATACGAAATGGGCGATGTCCTGACTCCCGAAACCGCGATGACCTTCACCCGCTTTCATCCACGGTGCGGGACCTCGTTTGTGCTGATTGTCGCTCTGGTGGCGATGTTTATGTACGCTATCGGCGATTCGATCTACGCAATTGTGACTGGCCACCCGCCGTCACTCCCGGTTCGGTTTGCGCTTCACTTCTCGATGCTTCCCCTCGTGGCCGGCGGGTCATACGAATTGTTGAAATTATCTGGCAAGACCCGCGACAACGCGCTTACCCGTTTTCTGATCGCGCCCGGTCTGTGGCTCCAGCGAATTACCACCAGCGAACCGACGCAGGATCAGGTCGAAGTCGCCATCGCGGCGCTCGAAGCGGCTCTTGGCGTGCAGGCCTGCGATTCGAAGCTCTCGGCTAAGCGCACCGCGGTCTATTAGCTGCCTTTTCTCTTCGCCTCGCCTTTCCTTTTCATCTGTAATCTGATACCTTGGTCCCTGTTGTATGCTTGATATTGTTGAAAAACTCGAACAGAAATTCAAAGCGCTCGACGAACAGTTTCTTGATCCGGCGGTCTCGTCGGACGTCAAGAAGATGATCGCGCTGAACCGTGAGCGGCGTCAGCTCGAAGAACTGCTCGAGGTCGCCCGGCGATACAAGAAAATCAAAGTCGGCATCGACGAGGCCCGCGCGATCCTGCGCGACAACTCCGATCCCGACCTGATCGAGATGGCCCGCGAAGAGCTGTTGCAATACGAGGGCCAGATCGAACCGGTCGAGCAGGAATTTAAAGTCAAGCTTCTGCCGCGCGACCCCAACGACGACAAGCCGGCGGTGGTCGAAATCCGCGCCGGTACCGGCGGCGACGAGGCCGGGATATTCTCAGGCGATATTTTCAGAATGTACCAGCGCTTTGCCGACCGTCACGGCTGGAAGCTCGAAGTGCTTTCATCGAACGAAGCGGGAATGGGCGGCTTCAAAGAAATTATCTTTTCCCTTTCCGGTGATAACGCCTACGGCCGCATGAAATACGAGTCGGGCGTGCATCGCGTGCAGCGTGTGCCGGAAACCGAAGCACAGGGGAGAATACACACTTCTGCAATTTCCGTCGCCGTATTCCCCGAAGCCGAGGAACTCGATATTGAAATCAAAGAAAACGAAATCAAAGTCGACGTCTACCGCTCGTCGGGTCCCGGTGGTCAGTCGGTCAATACGACCGATTCGGCCGTGCGCATCACGCATCTGCCGACCGGAGTGGTCGTCACCTGTCAGGATGAAAAATCGCAGTTGAAAAACAAACAGAAGGCGATGCGCGTGTTGCGTTCGCGCCTGTACGACCGCATGATGGCCGATCAGCAGGCGAAAATTGCCGCCGAGCGACGCTCGATGGTGTCGACCGGTGACCGCTCGGCTAAGATTCGTAC
>CAYVWS010000267.1:0-2588 GCA_964455535.1 uncultured Ignavibacteriales bacterium
ACATCAATCCGACACCGGAAGAACTGGCCGAGATCGCGATCTGCGCTTCGCGGGTGGCGCGCGGGTTCAACATCACGCCGCGGGTGGCGATGCTTTCGTTTAGTAATTTCGGGTCGGCAAAGTATGCCGAGTCGGATAAAGTCGCCAAGGCGACTGCAATTCTGAAAAAGAAAGATCCAAATCTTATTTGCGACGGTGAAATGCAGCTCGATACGGCGGTGATGCCTGAGTATATGCAGCGGTATTTCCCCTTCTCGACGCTCAAAGAGCCGGCCAATGTGTTTATTTTCCCGGATTTGAATTCGGGGAATATCGCGTACAAGCTGGCGCAGCGTATCGGCGGACTGCATGCGGTAGGGCCCATCCTTATGGGCTTGTCGAAACCTGTTCATGTGCTGCATCGTTCGCTTGAAGTGAGCGAGATTGTCGACATGGCGGCAGTCGCTGTAGTCGACGCGCAGGTGACGCGGAAGTAGGTCTGTCACGCGTCAGGTCACACGCCGCGCAAGTGCGCGTCGCAAGACCTGACGCAACGCCGACTTTGTCACCCCGGCGCAGGCCGGGGTCCAGTGTACGTAGGGCGGGTTCGTCATTGAACCCGCCTTTTCTATTTTGACTTCACCCTGAGCTTGTCGAAGGGTCGGGCATATTTGGCTTCGTTTCACAGCGTAAATCGGAAAAATTCCCTCACCTGTCACTCCGTGACATCCTCTCCCAAGGGGAGAGGCGGCTGGGCCGCACCTTGGGCCTTCGGCGCGTAAGATCGAGAGCGTACCGCGAATGGGTTTGCTTCCAGTGGCACGGCCACGGCGTAGGGGCTTCGCCGCTTTGGGTCGTGGGCGGCTGACGCCCTCGTCTGCCCTTGCAAAAGAAAAACCCACCATAAATGGTGGGCCACCAAGGCCGAGGGTGGGGATTGGGGTTGTTCATGCCCTTGCGGGCGGCGGGGGATATTGCGCCGAAGATGTTGTGAAATTGCGGAGATTGACGGAGCGGAGCGGAGAGGCGATATTGTGCACACCCCATATGGGACTTGTAAGAGTGCTTCTTATGTTACCCAATAGACTTTTGAAAGGGGCGACCGCGATGTGGTTACGCATAGTCTTTTGTTTGGCATTTTGTCTGATTACCGATCGGCAAACAGCAAGGGCTATTGACGTAGTTGATTCACTTCTTGGTAAGTTCACGGGTGCAGCCGATACTAACCGGTGCTTGCTGCAATCCATTGAGGGACGGACAGTAAGCGTAACCGTTTCTCCGGACGTTGATAATGGAGTATTGCGATTGGCGGTCGACTCTGGCAATGAAGTGTGTTTTGGTCCGGACGTGTTCTTGGCGGACAGTCTTAGAATCTTGAATCGTACCTTTCTGAAAATATGCCTCCACGTGCGAGGTGGAAGCGGCGTAACCGTAAGGCGAAGCGTACTGGTATGCGTTTCAAACGGCAAAGCCGTAGTTGCGGCCGACATCACGTCAGAAGTAACCTCAGTCTTTTCCGGTATTTGGGATGAGATTGCCGACAGTTCAGTGTTTGCAGACGCGCCTGATGCTGAAACATATTACGTCTCCCTCTCGGTCATAGAAGATTCGTCGAATTTCAAACTTCGAGCCGTAGAGTTGCACCTAATAAAGCCGACATTTGACTCGGTCCAGTATTTTGAAACTAAGGATACGACGGAATTTACCTTTGATGAAACTACTTGCGCTTTCGTGAATGCATTTGACAGTCTGATAGGAGAGTTCAGGATTGTTGCTGATGATGACGATCATAAACGTTTCACCGCATTCCAAGGCAAGAAGTTCCCCACGATGAAATTCAAGTCTGGCAATACGTACTTCAAAATGGATGACAGATGGTACGAGAGAGGACGGGATAACTTCCTCATACAGCAATCATACTCTTGCGAAGATTCTGAATTTGATCAGCCCACCGGAAGAGACTCACTGTAGACTAATTTCATGAATTCGCGAATTGTCGCCCCTTACCTCCCCGCCTGGTTTGGCCTTCTCATCATCGCCGTGATCAACGGCGCGGTGCGGGATTTTGGGTATGGGCCGCACATGACCGAATTGGCGGCGCATCAGATTTCGTGTTTCACCGGCATCGCGCTCTTTGCGGTTTTCACCTGGTTGTTCACCGGATGGTTTCCGATTGCGTCGCAGTCGCAGGCGGCGGTGATCGGCGCGGTTTGGCTTGCGATGACGCTCGCGTTTGAGTTCTTGTTTTTCCATTATGTGGGGCATAAGCCGTGGGTGGTGCTGTTGGCGGATTACAATATCTTCAAGGGGCGGTTGTGGGTGTTGGTGCTGCTGTGGACGGCGGTGTCGCCGTGGGTGATGTGGAAAATTCGACAGTCGCATTGAGGGGGTGCGGTAATGCGTCGCGGAGCGCGACTCGACGTTGAGAGGATCGCAAGGCCCTTCGACTACGCTCAGGGCGTCGGTGTATCCAGCTGTGGTTTATGCCAACAAGACGGGCAGGCGGGAAGCCTGCCGCGCATGGAATCGAGTTGTCGATTCTTCCGGCTGGGCCCCGGATCGGCGAATCGCGCGAGGCGCGATTCTTGTCCGGGGTGACACTGTTTCGC
>CAYVWS010000268.1:0-2565 GCA_964455535.1 uncultured Ignavibacteriales bacterium
GTGAGCCACGCCAAACGCGATTCCAAGAAATGCATAGAACCACCAGATCGACGATTGTGTCCCGAGCAGCAGCAGCCCGGCAACCGCGATCCATCCGAGTTTTCTCTGCAGATCAGGTACCAGACCATAGATGACATGGCCGCCGTCGAGTTGCCCAATGGGCAATAGATTCATCGCGGTCAACAAAAGTCCCGCCCAACCCGCCACGGCGGCCTCGGGAAAGATGTAGATAAAGCCCTGCGGCACCGATCCGACAAACCACGGCGTCAGTGTACGTACGATCAGCGATTCACCCTGCAGGAAAAACCCCATCGCCTTGACCGGAGCGTCGTCGGGATTGACCGGCGTGGCATGAGCGAGTCCGTACAGCAGCCACGCCATCGCCACAATCCATCCGGCGATCGGACCCGCGGCGCCCATTTCAATCAGGTCGCGACGGCTCCAGATCGGCGATTTTGATTTGATCACTGCGCCGAAGGTCCCAATGATCGTCGGTCCCGGTATGAAATACGGCCACGTAGCCGCCATGCCGCGACGCCGGCTCACCCAGAAGTGTCCCATCTCGTGCACGAGAAGTATCGAAATCATGGCCAGCGTGAAAACAAGTCCGGCGCCGTTGGCAAGGTCGGTTAGCGTGTCGCGCCAGGCGATTGGCACGGCCGCACCGATGAGTGTGAAGTAACCCGCAAGTGTCTCCGAGGGCGCAATGCCCTGCAAATCCATCCGATAGGCGACCGCCTGAAGATTTTGCATGAAGACGGGGAAAATATAAACGGTCGCTACCGTGATCAGAAAGAGAATCAGATTCTTGATCGGGATGCGCAATCGAGGTCGCGGATTGACAGAAAGTGTGAGCCGATCGGCCGACTCGGTCAGCGTAAACGAGTATCCGGCGGTCTGAAGTCGATCTCGCACCACTGCTGATACGATCGAGACAGGCAGCTGCCGTGGCGACAACGTGATTGAGACCATATCCGCGTGCCGGTACCACGTTTCCACTTCGCAGACATCGGATAGCAGCTTGGAGAGATTTTCGATCCGCCGGTCATCCGGGTGTGTGTCTCTGTCGGTGTTCATCGAGCCAAACATCTTGATCGGGCCTATCATCGACAACAAAAAAAGGAAGCGAGGACTTTCGTCCTCGCTTCCTGTAGTTGACGAGAAATCGTCAGCTCAGACTATTACAACGACAGCGTCCAAGCGCCCATCGGGCACGGTCCGCAGTGGAAGTAGTAGTTGACGAGATAGGTGATGTCGGCCGTATTCGGCGCACCACCGCTGGCATCTCCGTCACCGAGGTGCATGACCGGAATCGGGCCGGGACCGCCATAGTTGACGTTGCTGGCCAGATAAACGATGTCGGCAAGATTGATCATGCCGTCGTTGTTCACATCACCGCGTCCGAAGCCCGCCCACTGGTTCACGAGGGTGGCGAGAGGGGCAATTTTGCCATCCGCCGTCGACGAGAACGAGTTGGTCAGACCTTCAAACGCGAAGAACGCGTAGCCGAACGAATAGGTACCGTTGGCTGCGAAGTCATGCTCGGCAAAAGTATACCATGAACCTTCGTCTTGCGGCGAAGTAGCCACGCCCTGGTCATAGGCACCAGCCGGCTTGTTCATGTAATAGTACGCCGTATCCCAATCGGGGATATAGACCCAGAAGTCAGCAACAGCCGCAACAACGTTCTTCATCGGCTCGTAGCCGCAGCCGAACGGAATCTTGACGAATCCGGCGGCCACGTCAGTAGGCGTGGTACCGTCAATGGCGGTAGCCCAGCCGACCGAGTGAGCTTGGTCGAACAAGGTGGTATCATAGTCGCCACCAGCGCCGATAGCTCTCATGTCGTTGTCATTGTAAGCGCCGATCTTGAAGTTCGGCACTGCGTTGCCATTACGTTCTTTCATATCCCAGATGTCGAGGGTCATGTTATTCAACAGCTCAGCCGGAAGCGGAGCGTCGACAACGCCGATCACTCGGGCGTTGGTCGCAAGACCCATCGTGGAATCGTTGTCGAACGGAGATCCGTACAGACTCCAATCCCAACCGCCAGCGCCATCGTCGAAATTCTGTACCGAGTCGATCATGGATTTGCAAACGACAGATCCGGTGATCGGGAGGTACGTGATTCCGTCAGACGACGCAGCGCCGAGCGCCACGCCAGTCGTGATAGCGGGCTTGCAGTCGTTATCGCAGTAGTTCGGGTCGCCCTGACTCGAAATCCACTCGTTCGTCGAGCCATCCCACGCGTTGGCATGGAAGGCCAAACGACGTTCGCTGACACCGTAAGCGACGGTGGCCGCAAACGACATGTCAATCATGCCGTCGATTTCGAATCCATAGGTCGGCGGATTGAAATCGGCCTTACCCAGCATGGAGGTATTGGTCACGAGGCGGAGGTTGGCACTACCGGCTCCGAAGTGGAGGGAGGTGGTGTCAAGCAAGCAGCCGCCGACCAATGACAGGAAGACTTCCGGACGACGGTTCACATCGTCAATGTAATAGTCCGGATCGTTGATCACGGTGTACTCGACATAGAACGAGTTCGGGCCGCGATTGACGAGC
>CAYVWS010000269.1:0-2554 GCA_964455535.1 uncultured Ignavibacteriales bacterium
GATGAACGAAATTATCAATTCAACTGACGTCATCATCTTCATCGACGAGCTGCACACGATCGTCGGCGCCGGTGGAGCTGAGGGCTCACTCGACGCCTCGAATATTTTCAAGCCGTCGCTGGCTCGTGGTGAATTGCGCTGTATCGGCGCCACCACAATGAACGAGTACCGCAAGTACATCGAAAAAGACGGCGCGCTCGAACGCCGTTTCCAGATGGTGATGGTCGAGCCGCCCTCCGAAGACGACACGATCCGCATTCTCAAAGGACTCCGCGCGAAATACGAAGAGCATCACAAACTGCATATTTCCGACGACGCCCTCGAATCCGCGGTGAAGTTGTCCAATCGCTATGTCTCCGGCAAATTCCAGCCCGACAAAGCGATCGATTTGATCGACGAGGCCGGCTCACGCGCTCACCTAAAATCGTACACCCGTCCGCCGCAGTTTACTGAAATCGAATCGAAACTGTCCGGACTGCAGCATACCAAAGAAGAAGCGGTCAAGAACCAGGCGTTCGAAACCGCCGCTCAGCTTCGCGATGAAATCAAGGCCACCAAAGAGCAGCTGGCCGATCTGGCTCGTGATTGGGAGAAGCACCGCGAAAAAGATCGCGTGACCCTCACCGCCGAAGATGTCGCCCAGGTGCTGGCCAAGATGACCGGCATCCCGCTCTTCCGACTGGAAGAAAAAGAATCGCAGCGTCTACTGCGCATGGAAGACGAACTGCGCAAGTCGATTGTCGGTCAGACCGAAGCGATCGGCGTGCTCGCCAAAGCGATCCGCCGCGCTCGCGCCGGACTTTCCGACCCGCGCCGCCCGATCGGCACATTCATGTTCCTTGGCCCGACCGGTGTCGGTAAAACCGAACTGGCCCGATCTCTTGCGATGTTCCTTTTCGACGATGTCGACTCGCTGATTCGTATCGATATGTCTGAGTATATGGAAAAATTCGCCGTCTCACGTCTTATCGGCGCTCCGCCCGGATATGTGGGTTACGAGGAAGGCGGCCAGTTGACTGAAAAAGTCCGTCGCAAACCGTATTCAGTGGTGCTGCTCGACGAAATCGAGAAAGCCCATCCGGACGTGTTCAATATCCTGCTGCAGTTGATGGATGACGGCTCGCTGACCGATTCGTTCGGTCGCAAAGTCGATTTCCGCAACACTGTGCTGATCATGACGTCCAACGTCGGTACCAAGCAGCTGGGCGAAGGGAAGACCGTCGGTTTTGATTCCGACGGCATCGATAAATCGTACGACACGATCAAGCGCAAAATCCGCGAAGAACTCAAAAAGCTCTTCAATCCGGAGCTGCTCAATCGTATCGACGAAACAATCATCTTCCACCCGCTCGAACGCGAGCATATCAAAGAGATCATCGATATTCTCGTGGTCGATATCGCCAAGCAATTGGCCGAAAAAGGCATCAGCTTCAACCTGACCAACGAGGCCAAGGAGTTCTTAGTCGAGAAGGGATACGATCCTGCCTACGGCGCTCGGCCGCTCAAGCGCTCGCTCCAGAGATATCTGGAAGATCCGCTGGCCGAAGAAATCCTGCGCGGGCAGTATGCCGGCGACTGTGATTTGATTATAGGCGCGTCCGGCGACGGCCTGACCTTCACCTTCAATCAGGCGAAGCAAAAGCAGAACGTCGGCTGAGCCGATTTCAAATCGTCTATTCGAAGGCCGGTGTTCGCACCGGCCTTTTTTTCTGTGTTGGAAGCCGACTCGATGGATGCACTTGACCCGTCGGCAGAATTGCCGAATATTCACCCACAAGAATTTCCTTCAAAACGGAGAGAAAAATGAACCTGCGCCGCTATACATTCGTATTGATCGGGAGCATCGCGCTGTTGGCGCTGGCCAACGGCGACACTGCAATCGCACAGGAGAAAAAACCAATGCATTTCTTTGCCAAACTGCTGCCGGTACGTCCGGGCTTTCCCGATTCGATGACCACCGAAGAAGAGCGCGTCATGGGCGAGCACTTCAATTACTGCAAGCGACTGACCATGGAGAAGTCGATGCTGATGGCGGGACCATGTATGAGTCCCACTTTCGGTCTTTTCATATTGCAGGCGCCGTCGCTTGAAGCGGCAACCGAAATCGTAAAGAACGACCCGTCGGTATTGGCCGGTATCCACAAATTCGAAATCCAGCCGTTCTACCTTTCGCTCATGGCGCAGAACATCTCGACTCTGCGATATCCCAAAGAAAAATCGGACAAAGTCATTCACAAGACCGCTGCAATCTCAGCTCCGGTCGGCGAGGTCTGGAAGGCCTGGACAACATCCGAAGGTATCAGAAATTTCTTAGAGATCCGTTCGACTATCGAGCTGCGAATCGGCGGGAAGTACGAATGGTATTTCGGCGAGGACGCTCCGGAAGGCCAGCGCGGCTCCGAAGACTGTCTCATTCTGAGTTTCCTGCCTGAAAGAATGTTGTCATTTGAGTGGAATGCCCCGCCGACTTTGCCCAACTCACGCCGGCAACGCACCGTAGTCGTGATGTTCTTCGATGAGCAAACACCCGGCCAGACAACCATCGACTTCACCC
>CAYVWS010000270.1:0-2534 GCA_964455535.1 uncultured Ignavibacteriales bacterium
TACACCGGTCAAATATTGTTCAGGCGTGGTAAACTGGCAGATGAGACGGTTCAGCGAATCGGTCACGCGCCCCAGAAAGTCATCGTCGATAACTCGCAGGTGCGACCGTGTGACCGCCTGAGCATTCGACATCAAAAGCGCCGCCGGAATCCCTTTTCCCGCGACATCACCCAGCGAATAAAACACGCGATGGGTGTCGAGTTCGTGCATGTCATAGTAGTCGCCGCCGACTTCGCGCGCCGCGCTGGAATATCCGAAAATTTCCCAAGTATCGTGCCGGTAATTGGTGCGGGGGAGAAAGCCCTGCTGAATCGCTTTGGCGCGCTGGATATCGACTTCGATCGTCTGCAGTTTGCGTTCCTGCTCGAATAAACGCGCATTCTCGATCACCTTGGTCGCCTGCGTGCTGACAATTCCAATAAAGCGTTTGTCCTGCTCGGTGAAACCGCCGGGATCCTGCTTGTTAAACACCGCCATCACCCCGATCAGTCCGTTTCGCGACAGCAGCGGCGCCGCCAGCAAAGAGGTCACTCCAAGCTCGGCAAAATTGACACCGACCAGCCGGTTGTCGGTGGCTGGCTCGTTACTTAATAGGATCGTCCGATTCTTGATCATCCACCCCGAAAGCGCCATGTTCAAACGGAACTTGATGCCGCCAGACTCGGGAGTCATCTCCCGGACAAATGTCTTGAACCGCTCTTCGGTGCCGCCGTCGGATTCCAACAGAAAAACCGCCCCCTGCTGGGCCTTCAGCCGCCGATTGGTGTGGTCGACAGTAATCTGAGTGATCTTGTCAACCGACATAGAAACATTGATGGCGCTGGCAATCTGGTTAAGCGCGGTTAATTCCTCAACCGCCATTTTCATGCGCGCCCATTCGGCGTCGGAAATGTTTGGCATCGTGTCTTATACTCGGTATACTAATCCGCTGACTTGAAATAGTATAACCCCTATGGACCGTATTATCAAGTTTTGGGCCGAAAGCCCTTCTGACCGAAAGAGGATGGATCACCTATGATCGGTCCTGGGAGTGCTTTCGGCCGCTATCAAATCGATTCGGTACTCGGCAAAGGAGGAATGGGGGTTGTCTATCGCGCCACTGATACCGTCGAAAACCGCGAAGTCGCGCTCAAGCTCATCGCCGACGAGTTAGTCGGTTCTGAGGATTTCCGCGCCCGCTTAGCCGAAGAAGCTGAGTGCACTGCGCGTATCGACTCCCCTTACGTTGTCAAAGTCTGGGAGCACGCCGAGGTCGACGGACACCCCTTTCTGGCGATGGAATACGTCGCGGGCGAAGACCTTCGTCTGGCTGGCCCCAATCTCGACTTCGACAAGAAACTCGGGGTGATCCGGCAGGTTATCGAAGGTGTCGGCGCCGCTCACGGCGCCGGTCTGGTACATCGCGATCTCAAGCCCGAGAATATCCGTCTGGCCCAGGACGGTTCGGTGCGCATTCTCGATTTCGGTTTGGCCAAAACCGTTTCGGCCGACACCGTCGACGAATACGGTAACATCGAAGGCACACTGTACTATCTATCGCCGGAGCAATTGTCAGGACTGACTGTCGGGCCGCCGTCTGACTTGTTCAGCTTGGGCACGATCTTCTACGAACTCCTCGCGGGCGCACGTCCTTTCGAAGGCGACTATCCGGCGGCGATCATGTACTCGATTCTGCACGAAGAGCCGATCCCTGCCTGCGAAAAAAATCCCGCCTTGCCGGGTTGGGTCGAGCCGCTGATTGCGAAGCTATTAGCCAAAAACGTCTCGGATCGCTTCGCCAACACCCAGGCAGTGCTCGACTATATGAATCGTTCCGAGTCGGGCGCGCCGACTACTGTCAGTCAGCAGTATGTCAAACCCAAGCAGAGTATCACCGTGATTGATCTCAAAAATCTCTCCGGCGATCCGTCGTGGGACTACTTCTGTATGGGCTTCACAGAAGATGTCATCCGCGAGTTGTCGCGCCGTTCCGACTTAATCGTGACCGCCGAACCGGCCACTGCTCAGCCGCGCGATGTCCGCGAAATTTTCAAGCGCTGCCGCACCGACTTCGTTATGGTCGGGTCGCTCATGAAATGGCAGGAACAGATCAGACTGCAGATCAGCATCTATGGCGGCGGGGGCGATGAACTGATCTTCGGCGAATCGTTCGAAGGCGGCGCCGCCGACCTGTTCGGGCTTTTGTCAAATGCCGCTCGCGAGGCCTCAATCACGCTCGCCAATGTAACCGGATCTCTTTCCCACGAAGTCGCTCCCGCGACCGCCGCCGATGTCTCGGCCTACGACTTCTATCTCAAGGGCAAAGCGTATTATCAGACCAACAAGGCCGAAGACTTGGATTTCGCCGCCCAGATGTACCAGCGGGCGCTGGAAATCGATCCGAAGTTTGCGCTGGCCTACACCGGCCTTTCCGATGTATACACCTTCCAGTACATGGCCTACTACGATCACACCCCGGCCCGAATTCAGGCCGCTCGGCAGGCCGCTGAGAAGGGGATGAAGATTGATCCAAGTCTGCCCGAAGTGCATCGGTC
>CAYVWS010000271.1:0-2532 GCA_964455535.1 uncultured Ignavibacteriales bacterium
GCGGCATTGTCATCGACTCGCAGCGGATGGCGGCGGCTCTGGCAAACGGAAAGATCTCGCTCAACGTACCCGGTTCACTGCGACTGGCGATAGGCGGGCACCGTCCGCGCGGAGTCTCGGCGACCGATATCGCGATACATTTATTCAAACGACTCGGTGACGAGGTGTGCGACGGGCGCGTGATTGAAATCGGCGGGTCGCTCGTGGGCCAGATGTCGCTGTCAGAACGCGTCACGCTCTGCGAATTGCTCTCGGCGCTTGATCCGATGGCAGTGATCTGTCCGTATGATGCGACCACGCGAAGATTTTTGAACGGTCGCTCGACCGGGCGGTATTCGCCGCTCATGCCCGACAAAGACGCCGAGTACGAAAATGCGTATCAGGTGCATATCGATCATGTCGCGCCGCAGGTGATTTGCCACGGCGACATACAGCAGGTGAAATCAGCGGCGGAGCTGGAAAGCACGCCGGTGCATCATGTCGTTGTGGGCGGGTGTACGAGTGGACGGTTCGAGGATTTGCGGATAGCGTCGGAGATTTTGCGCAACAAGGAAGTCAATGCCGACTGCAAATTGTATGTCGTGCCCGGGTCGCGCACCGTCTATCTCGAAGCGCTCAAAAAGGGATTGATCAGATTGTTTGTCGAAGCCGGCGCGATTGTGACGCATCCGGGGTATCTGCCGCCGGTGGTGTTTAAGCATAATCACGACGGTGAAAAAGTCCTCGTGACGGCGACCTCGGCGTTGTTCAACCGTCCGAATTCATCGGGGAAGCATTTGTATTTGTGTTCGCCGGCGACCGCGGCGGCTTCGGCGCTCAATGGGGTGATTACTGATCCGAGTCGATTTGTGAAGTAGGGGGCGGCAATTGGAATCGATTTGGTTTACAATCTTAGAAGCAGTCATCGGTTGGTTAATACTAATGTTAGTCGGAACCAATCTAATCGGGTTCCTGGTGCGCGGAATTGTGCAAAGTGATCCAATTGACCAAGCAGCAAAGGCCCTTCATGATTCAGAGAACGCGTTTCTCCGAAGTGAAGCCGCTCGGCACCGGCGAATAAACTTGATATTGACCATTGTCGTTGCGTTAGTAACCTGTTTTCTCGTGTATTTGCTGTTCCACTTTTGGAATTGGGGTGTTGCAGGTGTCGCAGTAATCATGATGATCAGCAGGATTCCGGATTTGCTTTGGGAAATTCGTACTGGACAGAAAGTCACAAAGTTCAATAAGCCTACCGGTGTTGGCTACACACTTCTTGGATTCGTTTACTTACTTGCTCTCCCGCTACTTTGGTTAGCGCTTTACACTCTACAATCAGCGAAGCCTTGACCTTTCGTAGGTCACTCGCGTCTTCGCGGGTGACATTTCTTTTTGTGCCGAGCGTCGTCAACCCCGAAGACGGGATTGACCTACGTAGAAGAATGTCAGGCTCGCAAGGAGCCTGACCTACCAAGACAAGATGTCGAAACCTCTCGCCTGCGGCGAGACCCCTTCGGGGCAAGGGATTTCGACCTACAAGATCAAGAGAGATTGCGACGCTCGTCCCTCGACAAGCTCAGGATGACTCGCTCGCAATGACTAGGTTTCGTGTTGCATCGAGGGCTGGATTCCCGCTCTTCGGCGGGAATGACAGGATGGGGGCGGGAATGACCGAGGAATGAGCTAATAGGTGTGGATTAAGAGACGCCCTTCGACTCCGCTCAGGGCGACGTTCCGATCAGCGAGAATCCAGCTTTGAACGAACCTCCAGTTCAGCAGCTATACATTTCTCGTTCAAAAGAAAATCGTGTGTGTTCACTGGAAATGTTTGATGAGCGCGTAGCGTCGGGCTGAGCGGAGTCGAAGCCCGTTCTGATCAACGGGCGTCAAGCCGGTAGGCATGACGCCACGTCATACGGGTGAATGGGCCGTATCCCTTGCATCAAGGGCTGGATTCCCGCTCTTCGGCGGGAATGACAAGAGGGGAGGCGGGAGTGACCGAGGAATGAGCTAATAGGTGTGGATTAAGAGACGCCCTTCGACTCCGCTCAGGGCGACGTTCCGATCAGCGAGAATCCAGCTTTGAACGAACCTCCAGTTCAGCAGCTATGCATTTCTCATTCAAAAGAAGATCGTGTGTGTTTACTGGAGATGTTTGATGAGCGCGTAGCGTCGGGCTGAGCGGAGTCGAAGCCCGAAATTATAACGTCGCGCCAGTTAATGAGTGCAGAGTAATTTCTTTGCCGGAGAGTTTCGCGTATGAGAAATAATTGATAAAGTCGCCGGTGTTGATGTAGGTGCCACGGGGGAATTTCTCGAAAACCGGAATGTGCAAGTGGCCGATGGCGACGATGTCGTATCCTTCGCCGATCTTTTTCTCGGCATAGGCGCGATAATCTTTGGCAAATATGTGATCGCGGCGGGCGGTGTATTGGCGTGATGAACCGGAGACCCATTTGGCGAGCGGGATTGCCCAGTCGGGGGTGATTTTGCGATAAAGCCAAATATTGAATTTGTTGCGCAGGATGCGCTTTAGGAAACGATAGCCGCCGT
>CAYVWS010000272.1:0-2505 GCA_964455535.1 uncultured Ignavibacteriales bacterium
TGGCCCGGAAAGCGCGATACGACGCCGACGCGACAAAAAACGCCAGAATGGCAAACATCGTCGAGGATAATGGCGTGAAAACATTTACATACATCCAGTCGAACCCGGTTCCCATTTTGGAATAGTCCTGACCGGATGCAAATCCGATCACCGACATCAGTATGAAGCAAACGACGGTAATCGCGGCGTATCCCCAACCGTCGCGACGATAGAATATCTTCTCAAGCGACATCTTACCCAGGTTGAGCGCACCCAGCCAGATAGCACAAGCGGCGACGATTGAAAACCAATCTGAGAACCAGTTGCTAAAACGGTTGAACGGAAAATGAGGAATGAAATACTGAATGACAAAAACGATACCCGCAATGCCGGTGATTAACAGTGGTATTTCTCGTCTCATGTTCTATTCAATCACCGAAAAGAGGGTGGAAAAGTCATACAGATTGAATGTCTCGAGGATAATTCCAAGCAGGATGCACGCGATAATGAGTCCCTTGCCTATATCCTGACCTTTGAGTGAACCGAGCTGTCGCGGCTCACGGGAAAGATATGCCGACGCCGCAAAGAGTTCTTCGCCGATCAGAGTGTAGTCGCACGCCGCCACAAAGAACGGCAACTGTGACGGTTCTCCAGTTCCTGCGATCTGAATCGCGCCGACGGAATTGCCCGTTTCGGACAGGATAAGCGATTCGGCGTAAAATATTCCCAGCAGAAATATGGTAGCCGGCTTTTCGCGCACGATCATTCCGTCGACTGCCGCGGCATATCCGAACTGGTCGTCGGTAAGATAGTGTACTTGATTTTCCTGAAATGCGTCGGGGCGTCCCGCTTTGGAATAGGCCTCTTTTACTATTTCACGCGCCGTGACCATGACCAACGAACGCGACACCGGAATGTCGAGCTTGGCATCGTAGGTGGCGGCCATTTCTGCCACGCGGCCAAGAATGGTAACTCCGGCAATGGTCTGGACATTGTCCATGTCCTGAGTGCCGGGTATATAGAAGATCTTTCGTCCCATTTCTGTGGCGCGGCCCACCGCTTCGTCAACCGCTTCAAGACCGGCGATTTTGCGAATAAAGAGCGTTTTGCCGGCCTGCGCCTGACGGATGTAATACATGATGAGAAAACAGAGGACCAAAACGCCGATAAATACGAAGCGTCGCTGAAAGTCAAACCACTGCGCGACCGCTTTCACCGGACCGGCGACATCTGACTCGGAGTACCCTTCAAAGATGACCTGACCGTCGACAACCGAATCGGCAACCGCCTGCACTTTGTAGAAATATGACATGCCGGCGCTGCAATTCCCGTCGACAAAACGGATCGCACCGGCGGGAACGTCACCTACTTCGGCGAACGGTCCATTCGACCCGGAATCCGCCGGACACCGGTAAATTCTGTACTTTCTGACCGACCCGCCTTTGTGATCATCTTTGGAAGCTACCCATCCGAGCCCCACGGCGCTGCCGTCGTCATTAGGATTGTCAAACACGCTGAGATTGGTGACCGGGGCGGGGGCGCCGGCACGATTGGCAATTGCGGCGATGGGGTTAATTTGAGCGGAGTCGGCTACCTGAAGCGTATCGGCGAAAACGGGAAGACCAGAACATGCGACAACCCAACATACGGCACCAGCGAGGCGACGAATATATCGCAAGATCGGGGTTGCTATCACCAAGGGTCCTCTTCCGTTTGGTACAGCCGATGCCGCACCCGCTTCAACGCATCCATAGATAAACGAATTCCCGGCCTGGATCGTCCAATCATTCTTGCCCGTGAGCCGGGAAACCCGTGATCCGCCCGTTTACCGGAAAGTTGTCCGGTTCGACAGGTCGGAAACCACGATATGATTCCGGCTAACCGTAGTCAAGACAAAAAGAAAGGTCGCCCGAACCGAAAGTCCGCGCACTCGTCGCCGGGGATTAACTTGCCTATTTACAACCCAGCCAGCCCGCATTATACTTTGCGACTTGCCGGTAGTCGGGCGTGTGACTCTGCCCTGCGAGCCGGAAGATAGCGTTTTGGAACTAAAGGAACACGATGGCCAAATTTGCCAACCCCGAAGATATCAAAATAATAGTCGCCACTGATTGCGGCTCCACGACTACAAAGGCCATTCTCATCGAATATCGCGACGGCGAGTACCGCCTGATGACCCGCGGCGAAGCCCCAACGACCGTCGAAGCCCCGTTCGAAGATGTCACGATGGGAGTCCTGAATGCCGTGGCCGAACTGGAAGAGTTGTCCGGCCGGAAGATCTTAGACGAAAACGGCAAGTTCATCACGCCGGCGAATGGCAATATTGGCACTGACGTTTATATCTCGACCTCATCGGCCGGCGGTGGCCTGCAGATGATGGTCGCCGGAGTTGTGCGTTCAATGACCGCCGAATCTGCTGAGCGCGCCGCGCTCGGCGCTGGTGCGATCGTGATGGATGTCATCGCCGCCAACGACAAACGACTGCCCCACCAACAGATCGAGCGAATCCGCCACTTGCGCCCCGAC
>CAYVWS010000273.1:0-401 GCA_964455535.1 uncultured Ignavibacteriales bacterium
TGCGGAAAGCCGGGCGGCCTCCCGGTTAATTCAAAAGCAATGCGCCGACAAGATATGCCTCACCCCGATCACACACAAGCTTTTTGCGGTTTGAATAAAGCTGGCAGTCTCGCAGTACATTAGGTACTTTATACGAACTGGAGTGACCCACATATGCTGACCTTCATTCTCTGGTGCATTCTATTGGTCATCTGCTGGCCGCTAGCCCTGCTGGCGCTGATTTTGTTTCCGCTCATCTGGCTCGTCTTGCTTCCGTTCCGTCTGCTCGGTATAGCCGTCGGCGGCGTCTTCGAGCTTATCAAAGCGATCTTCTTGCTCCCCTCGCGAATTTTGGGCGGGCGACGTTGATTCATCGACTCATTCGATCTATCTTACCGCATGGACATCTTCGCGCACTTCCT
>CAYVWS010000273.1:411-2477 GCA_964455535.1 uncultured Ignavibacteriales bacterium
CTCCCCTCGCGAATACTTGGCGTGCGACGTTGAGTTATAGACTGATCTAATCTATATTCCCCCCATTGACATCTTCGCGCACTTCCTCTGGACCAACCTGGCTTTTCTAAAGGCCGATGACTCCACCCGGCTTTGGGCGTCAACGCTGAGTGTCGCCCCCGACGCTCTCGCCTTCGGACCGGAACTCGTCCGCTCCCTTGTGGCGCGTCAGTCGCGCAAGTGGCGCAAAGTCGACGAATCGACTTTTGATGACCTCAACAAGTCCATTCCTCGCTGGGTCTTTCGACTCTATGACATCACCCACTCGATTCCGATCTGGATTGTCGTCTGCGCGATTTGGTGGTGGTTATCAGGAGTGTTTCCGCTGATCTATTTGGGATGGCTCGGACACATTCTGATAGACATCCCGACCCACTCGAAGAAGTTCTTCCCCACTCCGTTCCTGTGGCCGCTTTTCGACTACAAATTCGACGGTATCAGCTGGGGCGTTCGCTGGTTCATGTGGACCAACTACGGCTCGCTCGCGACGGCGTACGCAATTTTGTTGATCACCAGATTGGTCTAAAGACCGAAACCGAGCTTGACGCCGAAATTCAATTCGGTCAGCGTGATCTCATGCGGCACACCGTGAGCGGAATTCCCGGTGTCGTCCTCGTCCGTGTATGGATCATCGCCATACCAGGATTGTGTCTGCTTGGGTGATGCGTGAACATAGTTGAACTTCAACTTGAATTCGAGAAACGAGCTTTGCAAGTTCGATTTCTGCAGCGGGATTCGAAGACCGCTCTCAGCGATCACTCCTTCTCCCCAACCGGCCGCGGTGGCATACTTATGCCGGAGAAAGTGGTCGTCAACATCGCTGACATGGGTTGGTGCCAGCGCTGCCTGAATGTGGAATCTTGCCGTATGGGGATTTCCTTTGTAAAGCCGCAGTCCTACAAACGGAGAAACGTAAGTAATCCGGTAATAGAGCGCCCGGGTATGTCCGTCGAGTTCATAGAAATTGAAGAGGGTGTCATACTGCCAACCAACGAAATTGTCAATATCCTGGACTATCCGTGTGTACCGCGCGCCTCCGACTAAGTCGAAACGGAATCGAGAATCGTTCGGCAAGGTGACCCGGGCTTCGAGATTGACCAATAGATAAGACAGCTTAGGTTCTGACTCCGTATAGCTAAATTTGAAATCCGAGCCGTTTCCTGAAAGCCACCAGTCACCATCGCGCATTTTCGCAGAGGGGTCACCGATGTCGGTGGCAACCGTCAATGTAGCAGCTAAAGGGTACCTGACTGTTCGCGGCCTGCTAAGTCGCATCGATACCCCTACGACAGGGTTGCGCAGGGGAAACTCAAGTAGACTCCGCAGACCAGTGAAGCCGGAAGCTCCTTCGACAGCGGGATAGAGCATGTCGTATTGAGTCTCTCCTGCCAAATAACCAATCTCTGGTTCGAATCGCATTTCGAGTGAGTTACCTTGCTGAGCACACAGAAATGAGGGCCAAAGAATTGCAGACAGTATGGCGGTCAGGGCAAGAGACGCTCTCATCGGTGTCCTTTCAACAACTTACGACCAGTACAATGTACAAACCGCGCCATGATTCTGCAATCGACCAACAGGATATTTCTCAAGTCGCTAAGAACCGCGGTCGATAATACAAGTATTGCTTATTGTTGAGTCAGTTCTACCGCGGAAAAGAAATCCATAAATTGTGAGGTCATGAAATGAAACGACTCTTAACAGTCCTGACGGTTCTCTTATTCGGGACGCTTGGCTCAAGAGCCAACGCCGGTGAAATTCAGGCAGGTGTCTCTATCTCCGACGGCGGCATCAAGGGATTCTATCTCGCGATTGGCGAGACCTACAAAGTGCCCGAGCGAGAAGTGGTCGTTGTTCGCGACCGCCACATTCCCGACGACGAGCTTCCGGTAGTCTTCTTCATTGCCGCGCGGGCTCGTGTTGCTGCTGGTTTGGTAGTCGATTTCCGCCTCTCCCATCACACCTGGTTTGAGGTCGCCCAACACTTTGGCGTCGGACCAGAGGCGTTCTATGTCGAGTTCACAAGAGAT
>CAYVWS010000274.1:0-2469 GCA_964455535.1 uncultured Ignavibacteriales bacterium
AAAGACCACCGGCTTGGAAAGATCGACTGAGAAGAGCGTGATCCCCTGCTCGAATTTTCCGGAGTAGTGCAGAACTTCGTCCATGTACGCCTGGAACAACAGAAACGCCGCCAATCCGGCCGAACCGACCGCGTACCCTTTGGTAAGGGCTTTGGTGGTGTTACCAACTGAGTCGAGCCGGTCGGTGCGAACGCGGATTTCTTCGGGTTGACGCGACATTTCGACAATACCGCCGGCATTGTCAGTGATCGGGCCGAAGGTATCCATCGCGAGAATGTACGCCGCAGTGGCGAGCATTCCCATCGTGGCGACCGCCGTGCCGAACAGGCCGCCGTCGACCGTGCCGGCCGGGAAGGCCGAACGACCGAGATAGAACGACGACAGCAGGGCCGCGCCGGTCACTAAAATCGGAAGCGCGGTGCACTCGAAACCGACTGCCACACCGGAGATAATCGTGGTGGCCGGACCAGTCGTAGCCGACTCGGCGATTTCTTTCACCGGGCGATACTGATATTCAGTGTAATACTGGGTGATAAAGACGAACATGATCGATGTAACCACGCCGATCAGACCGCAGGCAAAAAAGTGAAGCCAGGCATTCGGCGCGCCGACCGGATTGAGCAGCCACCAGGTGCAGAAACCAAATCCGACCATCGCCAGAACCGCCGACATGAAATATCCGCGGTTGAGCGCCTTCATCGGGTCTTCCTGTTCGTTTTTCAATTTGACCGAAAGGATACCGATGATCGAGGCAATAATACCAAAAGCGCGGGCAACCAGCGGGAACATCATCACGCCGACAATACCCAGCGCCGCATTGGCATTGAAAGTGATGCCGACTTTCTCGGCGTTGATAGCCAGCGTCGCGCCCAGAATCATCGCGCCGATGTTTTCAGCGGCGGTCGATTCGAAAAGATCGGCGCCACGACCGGCGCAGTCACCGACATTGTCACCAACGAGGTCGGCAACTACGGCAGGGTTGCGCGGATCGTCTTCGGGAATGCCGGCTTCAACTTTACCAACAAGATCAGCGCCAACATCGGCGGCCTTGGTATAAATACCGCCGCCGACTTGAGCAAAGAGCGCGACAAACGACGCGCCGAAACCGTAGCCGACGATCAGAAGCGGAATGCGTTCGGGGCTGATATTAGTGGTCAACGATACGATAGCATACAAACCACCGACACCCAAGAGTGACATCGCGACCACCAGCAGACCGGAAACTGCGCCGCCGCGAAGGGCAACCCGGAGGGCATCGTTAAGCGAGGTCAGCGCCGCGGAGGCGGTGCGAATGTTCGAGCGAATCGACACCCACATGCCGACATAGCCGGCGATCACCGAGCAGATAGCGCCCAGGATAAACGAAACAGTGATCCAGATGGCCAATTGAATCGGCGAATCGACCGGGTCGAATTCGCGATGGCTTCGGATGACCCCGTAACCTAAGAACAGGGCAACTGCCACCAAAGCGGCCAGCATCAGAATCGTACGATTCTGGCGGCGCAGGAACGATTCCGCTCCTTCTTTAATGGCATTTGAAATTTTCTGCATCGCCTCGGTTCCAACGCCGCGGCCGAGCACCCATCGGGCCAGCCACCAGGCGACCAGAAGTCCGAAGACGCTGATGCCCAAAATCAGGGCCAAGAGAGAGCCTTCACCCATGCAATAACTCCTTTCCTATCAATCCACTACCAATCTTATTTTCGTTGGAGCACAGACGGGCAAGTTTAGCGCAATGCGGCGGGCAAGGCAACAGATTTCTTGTTCCCAAGGTCCATTTTCCCCTGTGATACGGCGCATGATTACATGTCAAAAGTGTACTGCATTTGTCTGTTATCTAACGGGTTACAGTTGGGTACGTGATCAAAAGACTGTATCTGGGCCGACCGAGTGGAAGCTTTTGCACAATCAGTTCGCGCCGATCAAGGGGACGCGGTTTTCGGCCGATAGATAGGAAAATACTGCCATGATTTACAAGTTTACCACAGGCGGAATACGGCTGGAGTTTCGGCGCAATCGGGGGCGGGCCTTTGTCCCGGCGGCGAGCAAGTTTGCCGCACAAGATGCCCTGCGCGTGGCCTTCCGGTTTACCCGCGAAGAAAACTACGCCGAACAGCCCGATCAGACGTTTGTGGTCGACTTCAAAGTGTCGCTCGACTACCGACTTCCCTTTTTGCGGACGATCGAACGGACAATCAAAGTCGTGACTTCGGCTGAACTGTATGCGCGGGCGCGATACATCGATCAGTATATCATCGCCGCGGTCGCGCTCGAAACGACTCCCCCTGACTGGATGGCGCCGATTGATCTTAAGAAAGAGTTGACCAACCTGCGCAAGGCCGCCGTGGCGGCGCGTGAGATCCCCAATGTGATGCGGTTTGTCGATTGGGATATTTGTATCGCCAATTACATCGAGCTGAACTCGAAAGAGGGATACCGTAGCCGCGTGGTGCGCGCGATTGCGTCGGA
>CAYVWS010000275.1:0-2463 GCA_964455535.1 uncultured Ignavibacteriales bacterium
TCGAAATAGAGTTTCGCTTTTGTGTCGCCGCTTTCGATCAGTTTTTCAACGTCACGTAGGTCGGCCACGCCAAGATAGGCAACCAGTCCCGAGCCCTTGGACAATTTGTCGATCATTTGCTTCTCGGTGAATTTCCCGCCGTAGCAGAGTTTGACCAGGCCGCCGATCGGGAGCGCGCCGGCACGATCCGGTGAAAAGGGCCCCATTCCCAGGAGCGCATCGTTGACATCGATTACTTTCCCGCCCTGCAATGCCGCGACCGATACTCCCCCGCCCATATGAACTGCGACATAATTGGCTTCTTCGAGCTTCTTGCCGGCTTTGGCGGCCTCACGGCGGCAGACTTCTTTGATATTCAGGGCGTGGACACGGCACTTGCGTTCGATTTCCGGCACACCGCTTATGCGGGCAACGTCGGTGAAATTGTCAATCGTGATCGGATCAGAAATGAGCGATGGCACGCTGTATCGTTTCGCCAGATGATCGGCGATGATCGCGCCTAAGTTCGACGCATGATTGGAATATTTCCGCGTGCGCAGATCGTCCAACATCGGCTCGGAAATTCCGTACGAACCACCCTCAAGTGGTTTGAGCGGCGCGCCGCGCCCGATAACCGCTTTAATGCTCCCGCTCTCGATATTGAGCGAACTTATCCATTTGTCGATTTCGTGCATCCGATGTTCGAACTGGTCGGCGACATTGTCGAATCTGGCCAGCTCGGCGCTGTCGTGGCGGACCGTTTCTTCGCTGACTTTTCGGTCGGCGTCGAAAAGCGCCATTTTGGTCGAGGTCGACCCCGGATTGATGATCAGCAGCAGCGTTGACATCGGCTACGCCTTGACCGAATCGAGAGTGATACCCCGTCCCTTGGCAAAAGCGGTCAGATTGATATCAACCAATTGCTTTTTCACTTTGGTGCGGATTGTGTCGGTCCAGAGTGATTCGTCAAAGGGCAGGTTGTTCGAAAGCACGCCAATCAGAATCGTATTCACCAGCCGCGGATTGCCCAGTTCACCGGCGATCTGATCGGCGGGGACCGCGATCACGCGTTTCAATTTCTTGCGCAAGTCGCCAATTGCATCCTCGGGGTAGTGATGAATCTTCGATCCCGAGACTATCGCCGGAATGAGCTGGGTGCGCGAGACGATTGCGACACCGCCTGATTGCATCCAACCAACCGCGCGAAGTCCCTCGGCTTGCTCGAACGCCATCAGGATATCGGCCTGACCGTCGCCGATGGTTGGCGAATACACCTTCGGCGCGATTTTCACATGCGACGACACCACTCCCCCGCGCTGTGACATGCCGTGGATTTCGGATTTTTTTACGTCGAGTCCGGCGTTCATGGCGACGGCGGAAATAACTTCAGAGGCCAGAAGGACTCCCTGTCCGCCGACTCCGACAATCAAAATATTGGCGCGATCTGCATTAATCATTTCTTCACCCCCAGACCGAATTGGCTCTTCAGCAAAATTGCTTCAGTCGGACAAATTTGCGCACAGAGCGTGCAGCCGGTGCAGAGCGTGTCATCGATCACTGCTTTAGGATGACCATGCTTGTTCAGCTCATGCGAGGCCGAAATCGCCGGGCAGGAAATCTTGAAACAGGCCGAACAGCCGTTGCAGAGTTCGGCATCGACCTGATACGGTTCCTCCATGATGCGCTTGGGCATCAGCACACACGGGCGCGTGGTGATAATCACCGACGGTCCCGGTTTATCCATTTCTTCTCTGATGACTTTTGTCGCGGTGTCGTAGTCGTAAGCGTCGAGTTCGCGCACCGAAGGTACTCCAAGCGCATGGCAGAGTTTGACCAGATCGACACGCTCGGCTTTCTCGCCCATCAACGTGTGGCCGGTCCCCGGGTGTTCCTGTCCGCCCGTCATGGCGGTCGCGCGATTATCGAGAATCACGACCGTCACGTTTGATCTATTGTATACGGCGTCAAGTAGGCCGGTGATGCCCGAGTGAATGAAAGTCGAGTCACCAATGACGGCCACTGTTCCCGTTTTCGATCCCTGCACTTTTTCCATGCCGATCGCGTTGCCGATCGATGCACCCATGCAGATGCAGGAGTCAAGCGCGTTGAGCGGCTCAGTCACACCGAGGGTGTAACAGCCGATATCGCCGGTTACCACCACGCCGAGTTTTTTGAGCGCCATGAACGCGCCGCGATGCGGACAACCGGGACACAAAACCGGCGGGCGCGGAAAAAGATCATCAGCGGAAATTTCAGGACCGGGGATTTTGTCGATCAGGTCGGCCTTTTGAAATGCTTTCGCCACCCGGTAGGGTGATAGTTCGCCGAGCGTGCCGGTGTATTTCTTGCCGTTCACGTGCAATCCGTGGGCGCGAATCATGTCCTCCCAGAATGGCTCTAACTCCTCAACCACCACCACGCGCTTGTGCGATTTGATGAAGGCCTCGAGTTTTTTGAACGGGAGAGGATAGCCAAGACCGATTT
>CAYVWS010000276.1:0-2448 GCA_964455535.1 uncultured Ignavibacteriales bacterium
GAAGATTCCACCGGGGACAGTGGATTCGCGCCTCTATCGGGCGCGCCAGATGTTGGTTGAGCAGTTGAAAGACCTGATATAGCGATGGATCACAGTTACTACAAAGAGCGGATTTCCGCGTACGCCGACAATGCCCTGCCGCCGTATGAGCAGATGGCGGTGCAGGAGCATATCGAGTCGTGCGCTGAGTGCCGTGAGGCGTTCGAGAAGATACTCAAGCTGACCGCCTGGATTGACAGCGAGGCGAATCTCTCAGGGGACGAGTATTTCGAGCTGCAGGCGCAGAAGATCGAAGCCCGACTGGGACTCGTCCAGACTGAAGTCACGCCAATCGGAAAGAAGACGTGGCGCGGATTGGGGTGGAAATTGACATCGGTGGCGGCGTCGATTGCGCTGGTAGGAATTGTTGTGTATTTGTCGAAAGACACCGTGCTTCAGAAATCGGAGACACCGAAAGTCAGCGCGCCAGCCGTTACAGAGGAGAAGAAGTCAGACAATATTCAGACGCCCGAAAATGTCGGACTTAATAGTATTCAACCAGAGACGACTGCTAATAGGCCCGCGCTCAAAGACGAGATGACGCCTGCAGTACCAGAAGAAAAGTCAGCCGAAGGGCCGACTCAGACCAAGAAAGCGACGGCGCTGACTGAAGATCAGAATTACAAGACATCGCCGCAGATGATGGCCCCTGCTGATGCGTCGCCGAGTACCGTTGCATCAGAATCCGATCAAAAGACGAAATCGATTCAAGAGTCGAAGCCATCGAGCCGCGACGACGTGAAATTGGAGAGCGCGGCGGGGAGTCAGGTCGAATCCGGCTCAGTACAAGCACTAAAAAAACGAGATGCATCATGGCCAAGACCTGTGCAAAGGGTCGATGACATCCTAAAGAGTGTAGAGAGCGTCAAAGTCCTGTCGAACGGAGAGGTGTTCATTCGTGGTGGCCGGGCAGGCGAGGCGGTGTATTTGGTCGATAGTGTCACGATGCCAGATTCGATGCACCAATCACCGGACACAAGCAAGCCAGATGCTTTGGCGTATTGGCGTGATGTTCGAGATTCGCTTGAGAGAGAGAAACGGACGTCGGGAGTTGTCAGCGAAGTACTTTCTCAAACCAATCAAGTTGTGAAGAATAAGAGAAAGACAATGGCGTTCGCGGAGACACTTCCAGTTCAGCGAGTGACATTGGCTGAAGCGTACTTTCGAATCGCAAAAATATCGCGCGACTCGACCGAAATCGCCCGCGTGACCGACAGCTTGAAGAGCATTGCCGCCGATCCCAAATCCCCCGATCACACAACAGCGATAGCGTATTTGGATTCGCTGGGGGTGAGGTAGGGCGGGTCCGTCCTCGAACCCGCCATTTTCTTCCCGTTCATCAGAAAGAGGCGGTTTCTAAGAAGGAACCGCCCTACAGAAGAGAGATTGCTTCGGTCCCGCCAAGGGCGGGACACTCGCAACGACGCTCTTTTGGGTCGCGCCGCCCACATGAATATTCCCCCCATCCCCAAGTATCCATTTCAACACAACTTTTCGGCTCTGATTGCGTAGATTTAGATGGAGGAAGTAAGCACTATGGAAACAACCCAGACCTACACCCACCGGCTCTACCGGTCCAGCACCGACAAGTTCATTGGCGGCGTGTGCGGCGGCATAGCCGAATACTACGCTATCGACCCGTCGATTGTCCGTGTCCTGACAGTCCTGCTGACCTTCGGCACCGGGGTCGCGCTGTTTTTGTATATCGCGGCCTGGATTGTCGTGCCGAAGCGTCCATATGGCGAGGTCCCGCCGGCGGCTGAGCACCGAACGGGGTGGAATTCGTATCTTCCGGGTGTCATCCTGGTGTTTGCCGGCGCTTTGTTGTTATTCATTCAGGTATTCAAATGGCTGCACTGGCATTTCATCTGGCCGATGCTGATGATTCTGGTCGGCCTGGGACTCGTCTTCTACAACACGGGCCGAAATTCGCGAAATGGTCATGTCAATACGACGGGAAGGGATGGTCAATAATATGTCTCCGGCACGTTTTCGATGGGGCCTGATATTGATTTTCGTCGGTGCGATGTTCCTTCTGATCAACACCGGCACGCTCAACCGCAATGTCTGGGGTGAGCTGATCTTCTATTCGCCTATTGTGCTGATCGCAATTGGAATCGAGAAGATATTTACCAAGACCCGCTTCGAACTGGTTTCCTACGCCGCGTCAGTCGCAATGGTTGGTGTCGGTTTGTGGCTGGCATTTAATGCCGGTCGCGGCGGTCGTGAAACTGATTTCTTTTCCGACTCGGAAGGCCGAATCAATGCGCTTGGCGATGTCAGCGCCATTGAGGCCGTGGTCAAACTCGACGAGGAAGACCTGACGGTCGAAGACAACACCGATGATATCGCCGAATGGTCGGCGCGGGCTTTTACCCGCAAACCGGTGGTTGAATACACCGAGAATGG
>CAYVWS010000277.1:0-2443 GCA_964455535.1 uncultured Ignavibacteriales bacterium
TGACCATCGAAGACTTGATCGCCGAAGAAGAAATGGTCATCACCATTTCGCATTTGGGATATGTCAAACGGCTGTCGGTCTCGCAATACCGCAAGCAACAGCGCGGCGGCAAGGGTGTCATCGGCATTGAAACCAAAGAAGAAGATTTCGCCGAGCATCTGTTTATCGCGTCAACGCATGACTACATGATGTTCTTCTCAAATCTCGGTCGCTGTTACTGGGTGAAAGTGCACGAAATCCCGGTCGGCGGAAAACTGGCCAAGGGCAAGCCGATTGTCAATCTCTGCCAGATGAGCAAAGAGGAACATGTCACCGCATTTGTGAAGGCGCGCGAATTCCCCGAAGACAAGTTTGTCGTGATGGCGACCCGTCAGGGGACGATCAAGAAGACCTCGCTTGACAATTTCGCCAACCCGCGCAAAGCCGGTGTCAACGCGATGAACATACCCGAAGGCGAAGACGAACTGATCGAAGCCCAGATCACCGACGGCTCCTATGAAGTCGTTCTGGCCACCCGCAAAGGCATGGCGATCCGGTTCCCCGAAGAAAAAGTCCGCGCAATGGGCCGCACCGCGTATGGAGTGAAGGGAATCGAACTCGAAGACGACGACTATGTCATCGGTATGGTCGTGGTTAAGCGCGACAGCACGCTCCTGGTCGTCACCGAGAACGGCTACGGCAAGCGCACCTCGATTGAGGACTACCGCGTGACCAACCGCGGCGGCAAAGGTGTGATCAATGTCAAGACCACCGACCGCAACGGCGAAGTGGTTTCGATCAAAGAAGTGCTCGATCAGGACGAACTGATTCTGATCACCAAAAACGGCATCGCCAACCGGCAGGCCGTAAAAGATATCTCGGTCATAGGCCGCAACACGCAGGGCGTCCGCCTGATAAATCTCAAAGGCGGCGACTTGGTCACCGATGTCGCACGGGTGGTCAGCGAGGAGTAGAAATTCCGGGTGGCCCACCGCTTGCGGTGGGTTCAGATCTTCGTAGGTCGGGTTGGCGAAATCCGTCTGCGGATTTTTGACTACGCGACAAATTATCTTTGTGGCGTCAGGTGAGGACACCTGACGCTTTTTTTTGTGCGAGGCGGACATTCTTGTCCGCCGCGAAACGGTTCCGCACACATATCTTTTTTAAAGTTCCGTCAGGTCCTTCTTGCGGCTTGCCGCAAGTGAGACCTGACGGCATACCAAACGTGTCGGGTCTCGCCCCGGTGATTCCGGGTCTAGGACCCGACACAACTGTTGAGGAAAGCTTGTCAATCATCCCCCCACCCCCCATATTCCCCCTTCATGCTCGAGACGATTTCGCATATCGGTGAAATATCCGCGCTTGCGGCGGCCTTCTTCTGGTCGTTCACCGCGATTTTCTTTTCCGAAGCCGGCAAACAAATCGGGTCGTACAAAGTAAACAAGATTCGCCTTTTGTTCGCTGTCGCCATCTACATGCTCATCCTCACCTTTCGCACCGGCTCGCCGATTCCGCTGGGGTTGAATTTCGCGCAGATCGGCTGGCTGTCGATTTCAGGAATTGTTGGTTTATCCATCGGCGACGCCTTCGGATTTAAATCGCTTGTCATGATCGGCCCGCGCCTGACCACGCTGTTCTTCTGCGCAGTGCCCGTCGTGACTACTCTTATCGCCTGGATATTCTTAGGTGAAGCACTGCATATCGTCGATCTGCTAGGCATTGCGATCACAGTCGGCGGCGTATCTTGGGTAGTACTGGAGCGCGACTTTGAAGGCAAGAAGAACCCGCACGCCCTGCACAGCGATCACCCCGATCACGGTTCAAAAGCAAAGGGATTCGCGCTGGCTATGGCGGCGGCATTCTGTCAGGCGCTCGGCCTGATACTTTCAAAGAAGGGCATGATGTTCGCCGGCGGAACCGTCGAGCCGATGCAGGCATCGCTCGTACGGATGCTGGCCGGAGCAAGTGGCATCTGGCTCTATGCGATCGTCCGCGGCGAAGCGCTCGATACGCTCAAATCGCTCAAACAAATCAAGCCGATGATCCTAACTTTCTTCGGCGCAATCTTCGGGCCGTTTCTTGGTGTTTGGTCGGCGCTAGTCGCGTTGGCGCACACCAGCGCGGGTATCGCCGCTACGCTCAATTCCACCGCGCCGATTCTGATTCTTCCAACAGTCATTCTTTACTACAAAGAACATGTCTCGATTCGCGCGGCAATTGGCGCATTAATCGCCGTTGTCGGCGTCACGCTGCTCTTCTTAGGCGATGAGATATTTGGATTACGATAAGCACGACCAGATCGTGCGTGAGTATTTCGGCGAAGATTTCCCAAGTCGCGCCGTCGGCTCACTACGTAACCACGATTCGGGGTATCTCGACATCGTTCGGTTCTTCGGCCACCGTGCAATTGACCCGTCACAGGTGGCAGTGCGGTATGATTCAACTCCGTTCATTTTCTCCGATC
>CAYVWS010000278.1:0-2396 GCA_964455535.1 uncultured Ignavibacteriales bacterium
CTCCTGCGAAGATCTCCGGGTCGGCGTGGCGCTCAACCAACTCGCGATTCTCAAAGCCACCGATGACTTCGCCTATGAAGTAGTCGGAGAAGTGAACTTCGCATCACCGGATGTTCTCCTCGTTCATCTTGAAGGTCTCAATATCCCGGTGAAAGTCTCGCCGGACGGTCTTTCGCGACAGCTTGCCGCCGTCGCCAATTTCGTGCGGACATTTCATCCCGATCTGACCGATGCCAAAGCCCTTGACCCAAGATTTGGTAATCTCGTGGTGAAAGAATGCGTTCCCGATACAACGACGAAGAGAGAAGAAGAACAGCGCAAAGAGCCGGTGGAGGCGTTCGACTGAGATGGCGCGCGAGAATATCATAGCGGTGCTTGATATTGGCACGACCAAAATACTCGCGGTCGTCGGCGAGACCGATTCCGGCGGCGAGATCCATGTCATCGGCCACGGTGTCGCCGCGGCCGAAGGATTGCGCCGAGGCGTAGTGATCGATATGGATAAGACCGTTAAGTCGATCCGCACTGCCATCGAAGACGCCCAGCTGGTCGCCGGCGTGATTATCGACCGCATTTCTGTCGGTATCGCGGGCGAACACATCTACTCGATTAACAGCAAGGGTGTCGTGGCAGTGTCGCGTTCCGACAACGAAATCACCGCGGCCGATGTCAAACGCGCCATCGACGCTACCCGCGCGGTGGCAATTCCGGTCGATCGCGAGGTCATCCACGTCATCCCGCAGGAATTCACCGTCGACGATCAGACGAGTATTCATGACCCCGTTGGAATGAGCGGTGTGCGACTCGAAGTCGACGCGCACATCGTGACGGCCTCGGTTACGTCAGCGCGCAATATTTACCGCGCACTCGAACGTTGTCGTCTTGGCGTCGATCACATGCTGTTTGAGTCGCTTGCCATTGCCGAAGTGATCGCGACACCGCAGGAAACCTCGGCGGGTTGCGTGTTGATCGACATCGGCGGCGACATCACAAATGTATCGGTCTTCTGCGACGGATCGATTCGGCACACGGCCATCGTCGGACTTGGTGGGCGAAATGTAACCAGCGACATCGCTATCGGCCTACGGATGACGGTCGAACAAGCCGAAGCCCTGAAGTGTTCGCACGGCGCGGCGTTAGCCGCGACCGTCGATCCCGGTGAGACCATCTCAATACCGAGCGCTACCGATCGCAGCACGCGCGATATCTCGCGCCACGTGCTGGCGTCGATTATCGAGCCGCGCATGGAGGAGATCTTCTCGCTGATCGCCAAAGAACTCAAAAAATCAGTGCCGGCTGATCAGTTTGCCGCCGGCATGATTCTCACCGGCGGCGGCGCGCTCTTGCCCGGAACAATCGAATTGGCCGAGCAGATGTTCGATCTGCCGGTGCGGCTGGGGCAGGTGCGGTCGTTTGCGAGTATCCCCGATGATTTGAATAACAGTCGGTTTGTAACGTCGCTTGGGCTTTTGCAGTATGCCTTCAATCACGAGCCCGAAGAAGTTTCAGGTCGCGGCGCAATGAGTCGGCTAGTACGCAAGTTCGAAAGTTGGATAACAAGAAAGTTTTGACATATCACGTTCGGAAGGTGGAAGGAGCAACACGATGAGCCAGGAACGGCATCAATTCAATTTCGCTGAGGACTTTGTCGGCTATGCGAACATCAAAGTCATCGGCGTCGGCGGCGCGGGCGGAAACGCCATCAATCGCATGATCGCATCCAAACTTCAGGGTGTCGAATTTCTCTCGATCAACACCGACGCTCAGGTGCTCGATCAGAACAGAGCCGAAAAGAAAATTCAGATCGGACGTCTGGCCACTAACGGCCTCGGCGCGGGCGCCAATCCCGATATCGGCCGCCTCGCGATGGAAGAAAGCCGCGAAGATGTCAAGTCGGCGATTGGACACCCACACCTTGTGTTCATCACCGCCGGAATGGGCGGCGGAACCGGCACCGGCGCCGCGCCGGTTGTTGCTGAAATCGCGAAAGCGGCAGGTGCGCTGACTATTGCTATCGTCACCAAACCGTTCCGATTCGAAGGAAAGAAGCGCTCCGACCGAGCCGATCAGGGGCTGGCCGAACTCAAAGCGCGCGTCGACACACTCATTACCATACCCAACGAACGCCTACTGGAAATAGTCGACAAAAAGACCACGCTCACCGATGCCTTCGCCACCGCCGACGATGTCCTTCATCAGGCCACCAAAGGCATCTCCGACCTGATTACCATTCCCGGATTAATCAACTGCGACTTCGCCGACGTCCGCACCGTCATGGCGGAAATGGGCGACGCCCTCATGGGTACCGGTCACGGCAAGGGAGAGGAAAAGGCGGCCGATGCTGCGCGTCAGGCGATATCGTCGCCGCTTCTGGAGAATGTCTCCATCGACGGCGC
>CAYVWS010000279.1:0-2392 GCA_964455535.1 uncultured Ignavibacteriales bacterium
GCGACAATCATCACCAATCCGGATGGGCAACCCGAAGAACAATTCGGATTGTCAGCCGGTCGATACGAGAAGTACTCCCATCCGCATTCAGGCACAATTCCGCCCGGCTCCACCGAAGTCAGCGTGAGAGCCGCGGCGTCGTATGCGACCACAAACTCAAATCCGCCCAATCCCATTGACGAATCGATACGGGACAGGATAATATCTACGTTGGCGGTTCCGCCCAGTAATGCACCTCGAGCGTGCCCAATTGTTACGTCACATGCACATCCGCGATCGATTGTCCAGCAAACCTGACAGTAGGCAGTATCTTTCTCATCGGTCGCTCCGATGGTCATACAATGCGGCATAAAGTCTGCGTCGGCGGTGTCACCCGTGTACTTCACGACACCTGTCATTGTATCTAAGACCGCTCCATGCAGCGTACTAGATGTGACAAAGAACTTAACCGGCCCGCACGATTCAAGCGTGCTCACGAACTGGTACTGTGTCTGTCCTATGTCGACATAGTGCGTTCCCCCGGGACATCCAAGCGTCAGTTGACTCGCGCTTATCTCAACGGTGAAGGAACAGTAGGCAGTATCCATAGAACTCAAATCGTCGTAAACGCCAATCGTGACCGGAAAACTTCCCGCTTCAACGCCGTTCCATCGGTACAAGCCAGAGTAGGTCTCGATTGAGCCCACTCCCGAAACCAAGAACCAACGGTACCCGGCTTGATCTGCGCCCACCATGTTGAAGTTCCATGTGAGTTCACGGCATGTATTCCAAGTGAGTTTCGGAAGACAGTTGGCTATCCCGCAAGACGCCACCGTGAGATTGAATGCGCAGGTGGCGGTCGCGGTTGAATCAGCGATACTCGCCATTAGAATTTCGAGCGGATATAGCCCGGCCGCCACGTCAGCTGCGTGGTATAACCCGGTGAGCGAATCAATCTCCCCCGGCCCAGAAGTCAATTTCCATCGATAGACCGACTGATCGGGGCCGTCGCCATTGAAGTCGTAGGCAATCGGCCTGCACGTCACGCCTTCCAACATGTCCGGGCAACTCACAATGCCGCACTGGCTCACCCAAAGATCAAACCAGCACTGGTATGTCCACCCTTGTGGCCTAGTGTCCGTCGCGGCGACCTTTATCTGGTACTTACCGGGCAACACTCCGGCGGCCGAGTAAAGTCCGGTGAGCGAATCTATCACTCCAGGCCCTTCGAGCACTGCAAATCGGAATTGGGTACTAGGTCCGCCCTTCATATTGAAGTCATAGGTGATCGTGTCGCAATATGTACCCACCACTTTGGTCGGGCAGCTCACAAATCCGCATTCGCGAAGTTCGAGGCCGAAACTGCATGTCGCAGTGAAGCCCGGATTGGCAGGATCATAAGCGGCAACTACGATTGGATACACCCCCGGATACGGCATCGGCGATAAATTTTTCGCCCAGTATACACCGGTTAGCGAATCGATCGCGCCGCCACCGGAGTTTACTTTCCAACGTACACCGTCCTGCGTTTCTCGCGCCACATCGAAATCGTAGGTCGATCCGTCGCAGTTGTACCATATCAGCTTGTCAGGGCAGTTAGCGATTTGCCAATAGCTGATTTCCACATCGAAACTGCACTCGTCGGTGGGCCACTGTGCCTGCGGATCGCTCATGGCAATCGTGACCGGATATGTTCCGGCTGCCAGGCCATCCACAGTGTACACGCCAGTTACCGAATCAATGCTGCCGACTCCCGATGCCATCGACCACTTCACCTGCGACTGATCGCCGCCTGAGGTATTGAAATCATAGCTGACGGTTGCATTCGACGTACTGTGTAAGGCCGGAACGCAGTTGCCAATCTCGCGCAGGCCCCCTGCGTCTGCCCGGATGACAAAACATTGCGGACCGCTCCACGACGGATACCCGCTGGGACACGGCTGGCTTTGGCAGTTAAACGCCGCCCACTTCCAGTTATTCGAGGGCGGGAAGTGCGTAGTCGAATCAATGCAAATCCACTTGCCGGTGTCCGACATCTTTGCCAGGATGCGAATCGAAAACAATTCGCCTGAGTCGTTCGGCCTCACACCCATTTGCGCGGGGTCGCCGCTTGCCCCGGCAAAGGCAACCGTGTCGGCGCCGTGGCCGTCGCACCCGAAACATATGAACTTAAATACCACACCAAAGTCGGATTTGGGGTAGTATCCAGTCGTATCAATCCACAGCCCGGAGATCGGTCCCGAGGGCGACCCAAATTGATAATTTCCGCCATTAGCTGATGCAAACCCCCAGTCGGCGCTTCCAGTTCCTCGAAGCGGTGCTCCCCCGGTTGGGGGCAAACCGTCGTCATCTCCATAAATGACGAAGCCGTTTGTCACATTGTACGTTTTGCTTGACCGGTTTCCGTAGATGA
>CAYVWS010000280.1:0-2388 GCA_964455535.1 uncultured Ignavibacteriales bacterium
GACGACAAAGTCACCGTGCAGCGGGCGCGCAAAATCCAGCGCTTCCTGTCGCAGCCGATGTTTGTGGCCGAAGCGTTCACCGGCAAAGCAGGCAAGTATGTGAAAGTCGCCGACACTATCAAGGGCTTCAGCGAAGTGATCGCCGGAAATGTCGATCACATTCCCGAACAGAACTTCTTCATGGTGGGCGGCCTTGATGAAGTGATCGAAAACTACGAGAAGTCCAAGAAGTAGTATGTTCAAGCTGTCGATTGTCACGCCCGAAAAAGTCGTCTACGACTCCGATATTCGCTCACTGACCGCACCGGGAAGCGGCGGATATTTGGGCATCCTGTCGCATCACGCGCCGATCATCACCGCGCTTAAGCCCGGCAAGATCGAGTTTCACGATTCGGAGGACAAACTGCATATCATGGCCGTGACGGTTGGATTTTTGGAAGTCTCCAACAACAAGGCGACGATTCTGGCCGATGCAGTCGAAGAAGCCAACGCCATCGATATTGAGCGGGCGCGCGAAGCGTATCGTCGCGAGAAGGCGCGCTTGGTCTCGGCAGGTGGTGGCGAAACTGATATCGATCTGCCGTCGTGCCGCGCCGCGATGGAACGCGCCGCGAATCGAATAAAGATCTACGAAGACACTCACAAATAGCCCCTGATAGACGATGTCAGATGTAGGGCGGGTTCGTCACTGAGCCCGCCTTTTTCTTTTGCCGTTCCCTCACCTGTCACTTCCTGACATCCTCTCCCAAAGGGAGAGGAATTTGTATCGTGTTTCCTGGAAATAGCAAGTGCATATCCTTCTCCCACGGGGAGAAGGTGCGCTTCGCGAAGGGCGGATGAGGGGTTGTCCGATCACAAATCGGATACAACCCCAAGCAGCCCGAGTTCGATTTCAGCGCTCAACAACCGATTTGAAGCCGCCCATAGACATCTTTTTCATGTCGAACGGCATCGGCTTGTTCATCCATTTCTTGATAACCGGGTCGGTCATGATCTTGGCGTTGGCTTTGTTGCGGTCGGCTTTTGATTTGTAGACGATGAATGAGAAGATGACCGTCTCGGTGGGTTTGCACTTGTAGGCCTTGGTGAAGGGGTTCTTGATGCCCATCGGCGCCAAGTCATCGCCGACACACTCTTTGTACTCGATGGCACCGTACTTTTTCCAGACACCGGCGCAGGAGCGCGCCATAGCGACATACGCTTTGAGTTTCTTTTTTGGGACGACCAGCACGAAGCCGTCGACATAGGTGGGCATGTTGAGTCTCCTTTTTGTGTGATTACACTGCGATTGTATTATTCGAAGAGCAAGCTGAGCAAACACATTGTTATTGAGCCCGAGTTCCCTCACCTGTCACTTCGTGACATCCTCTCCCAAAGGGAGAGGAATTTGAATTCGACAGCGACGATAACATTGCCTTCTCCCCTTGGGAGAAGGTGGCCCGTTCGACGGCGGGCCGGATGAGGGAATGTGTTGCCGTGCGCGGATAGATCACTTGAACCAGAATCTGATGCCGATGCCGCCGTCGAAATCAAGGTCGGTGTCGGGCGACAAATTCAGCACCGGCACAACTTCGGCGAAAATATCAAGCGGCGAAGTGGCGAACATATAATCGATACCGACCGGCACGCGCGCTCCTAAGAAGGCGTCGCCTTCCGCGTCGACGAACCGTCCGCCGATACCGTAGTAGAGAGCCATTTTACCTTTGTCGACTTTGAAGATGCCGAAATCATGAATGAGGTAGTCGGCGTGAAAATTGAAGGCGTTGCCGGTTTCGGTTGACCATGCGGCGGCCATGTCGATTCCAGTTTTGGCGCCGGTCCAGAATTTGGCGCTGATACCGGTCGGTTCGCCGGCGATGATGCCAAGTCCGAACCCGCGCTTCTCGGCCATTGCGCTTGAGGCGACGCCGAGCGCGGCGAGGACGACCAACAGATTTCTGATGCGCTTCATGTGCGTTCTCCTTTGCGTAACGTGAATTGAGGGGATTGTTTTGCTGCGTTGTTTAGTCTTATACAACAGTATTTGGGGCCAGGTTGCAAGCCGTTTTTCTTTCATTCCCTCACCGGTCACTTCGTGACATCCTCTCCCAAGGGGAGAGGAATTTGCATTCGGCAGCGTCGAAATCATTGCCTTCGTCATTGGGGAGAAGGCGTTTGTAGGGCGGGTTCGTCTTTGAACCCGCCGGTTGTTTTTGACGCAGCCCAAGATGGCGGGTCCCAAGAGGGACCCACCCTACAGCAGATCTGTGCGCGGTCCGCCGTCGGCGGACCCTAGTCTGCCCCATTTGCGGCGAATTCCCAGGAAACGAACCCAGTTGAATCAAGGCGGAATCGCGTTTGTAAGGCAATTCGGCACAGGAGGTTGCGGGTGCTGACCTACCGGTATTG
>CAYVWS010000281.1:0-2388 GCA_964455535.1 uncultured Ignavibacteriales bacterium
CACCTGTTCCAAGTGCGGTCTGTCATTCGAAGAATTCACGCAGCAGGGACGATTCGGCTGCGGCGAGTGCTACACCGCGTTCCGGCCGCGACTGGAAGGAATCATGCGGAAGATCCACGGCGCGTCGCTGCACCGCGGTCGCAATCCGCAGATGGAAACAGTCGACGCCGAGCATCCGTCCTCGATCCCGGTCAAAGAAGAGGAGCGGCTCGAAGCTGAACTGAAAAAAGCGATCGACGGCGAAGATTTTGAACGCGCCGCCGAACTGCGCGATAAATTGAAAACCATGCGCGAGCATGTCGGCGCTGAATAGCGAAGCGGGAGATAGCGGAACTGATGATGTTTGAAGAAATGGCAAAACAGCCCGCCGCGTGGCTTTCGGGCACCGGCGATGAAGCGCTTGTCGTGTTGTCTTCACGGGTGCGCCTGGCGCGCAATGTGGCCGGATGCCGGTATCCGTCGAATGCCGATCTGGAAACGCGCAAGCGGATAGTCGGATACTTCGATTCTTCGGCCACTCGTTCGCCGCTTCTGTCGCACGGTATGTACTGCAAAGCGGCTGATATCAACACGATGGATCGCGACTTCTTAGTCGAGCGGCACTTGATTTCGCCGGTCTTCCTTGACGGCTCCGATCTGACCAAGGCGATCTTGATCGGCGACGGGGAACTCGTTTCTGTTATGATAAACGAGGAAGACCATCTGCGCATTCAGGCGCTGTCGGCCGGACTTGATCCCGAAGGCGCATTTGCACAGGCAACGAAATACGAAACCGAAATCGGCAAATATCTGGAATACGACTACGATCCCGATTTCGGGTATTTGACCGCTTGTCCGACTAACGCCGGAACCGGAATGCGGGCCTCGGTGTTGATACACCTGCCCGGACTGGTGCTGACGCGCGAAATCGACAAAGTGATCTCGCGGATCACCCGAACCGGCTTAATTGTGCGCGGCTTTTACGGCGAAGGCTCCGATGTGCTTGGCAATCTCTTTCAGATTTCCAATCAGAACACGCTCGGAATTTCGGAAGCCGATATCCTGGCGCAGATCACACGGGTGACGCGCGAAATTATCGCCGATGAAGCTTCGGCGCGCCAGCGACTGGTCGACGAGGCCTCGGATATGATCGAGGACAAAATTTGGCGAGCGTTCGGAATTTTGAAACATGCCCGCGTGCTGACCTCCGACGAAGTGATGAATCTTCTGTCGGCAGTGCGACTGGGCCATGCGATGAAGATTATCGATTTTCTAAACGCGGCTCTTATAAACGAGATTTTGCTTCTGTCGCAGCCGGCGCATTTGCAGAAATTCTACGGCCGCGAGATGGATTCTTCGCGCCGCGATTTTGTGCGGGCGCAGATGGTTCGGGACAAGCTTCGCCGGGTCGGTTGACGGCCCTCCGGCTTGCACCGTAGTGTGTGAAATGGTATATTGTGTGACGCTTCATAAGGAGTGAGCAACGTATGAATGAAATGTTTACCGAGGCGGCGCGAAAAGCGATTGAGTATGCCCGGGACGAGGCCGCTCGTCTCAAGCACGACTACATCGGCACCGAACACCTCCTGCTCGGATTAATCCGGCTGGGTGAAGGCCGCGCTGTGGAAATCATCGGCAATCTTGGTCTGGAACTGGATGACCTGAAAGCGTCGATCGAAGAAATGGTCCAGCCATCCGGCGGAACCATGACGATGGGCCAGCTTCCCCTGACCGCCCGCGCGAAAAAGACCCTTGAAGTTTCGGGTCAGGAAGCCCGCGCGCTCAAGTCCAAAGACATCGACACCGAGCACATCCTGCTTGCTCTGTTGAAGGACGAAGAGGGGGTCGCTTCGCAGGTGTTGTCGACGTACGAAATCGATTACAAAGAAGCGTACGAAGAACTCAAGAATATTCTGGGCGGCAAGCCGTCGTCGTTTAAGAAGAAACGCAAAAAATCGAAAACCCCGGCGCTTGATCATTTCGGTCGCGATCTGACCGAACTGGCCCGCCGCGGCAAGCTCGATCCGATCATCGGCCGTGAAGACGAAATCGAATGCGTCTGCCAGGTGTTGTCACGCCGCAAGAAAAATAATCCGGTGCTCATCGGCGAACCGGGTGTTGGCAAGACTGCTATCGCCGAGGGACTGGCTCAGCGAATTGTCGAAGGCAACGTGCCGCAGACACTCGAAAACAAGCGCGTTGTCACGCTCGATATGGCCTCACTGGTCGCCGGTACGAAATATCGCGGTCAGTTCGAAGAACGCTTAAAAGCGGTGATGAACGAAATTATCAATTCGACTGACGTTATCATCTTCATCGACGAGCTGCACACGATCGTCGGCGCCGGTGGCGCTGAGGGCTCGCTGGATGCCTCGAATATCTTCAAGCCGTCGCTGGCTCGTGGTGAAT
>CAYVWS010000282.1:0-2385 GCA_964455535.1 uncultured Ignavibacteriales bacterium
TGTCTACAAGACCGCCCTGTCCACCAAAAAGATTACCCAAAAAAAAGGCCCGGCATTCACCGGGCCCGAAATCCTCGTAAGTCGTTGCTAATCGCGGCGACTCCGCTCCAGTACCTTTGTGTATTTGGCGAAATCCTCGATGACCTTGCCCGTCCCACGAACTACACACGTCAGCGGATCCTCCGCCACGTGGACCGGCAAATTGGTCTCCTGTCTCAAACGCTTATCCAGTCCCCGCAGAAGAGCGCCGCCGCCGGTCAGGATAATCCCGCGATCCAGAATGTCAGCCGCTAATTCCGGCGGTGTCTGTTCAAGTGCCTGGCGCACCGCTTCGATCACAATATCAACTGTCTCGGCCAGCGCTTCGCGTACCTGCACCGACGACAATTTCAGATTCTTCGGAATTCCCGCCACCAGATCGCGGCCGCGGATTTCCATCGACAACTCTTTTTCCATCGGGAAAGCCGAACCGATTTTGATCTTAATCTCTTCGGCCGTCAATTCACCGATCAGTAAGTTGTAATTTTTCTTAAGGTAATTGATAATGGCGTCGTTGAACTCATCGCCCGCGACACGAATCGACGTATCATTCACAATTCCATTGAGCGCGATCACCGCGATTTCCGAGGTCCCGCCGCCGATATCGATAATCATGATGCCCGTCGGTTGATCGACTGCCAATCCCACGCCAATCGCCGCCGCCATCGGCTCCTGAAGCAAAAAGACTTCGCGTGCGCCGGCATTTTCGGCCGAGTCACGTACCGCGCGCTTTTCTACTTCAGTAATTCCCGAAGGGACAGAGATCACCACCCTGGGTTTCATCAAGTATTTGTGTTTGACGACTCGGCGGATAAAATCGGCAATTAGCTTCTCCGACATTTCGAAATCGGCAATCACACCGTCCTTGAGCGGTCGAATCGCTTCAATCCCGCCCGGGGTGCGACCGGTCATCTCTTTGGCCGCCGAACCGACCGCCAAAATCTTGCCGCTTCCCTTTTCGACTGCCACAACCGAGGGCTCGTTCAAAACGATTCCCTGATTGGCCAGAAAAACAAGGGTATTGGCGGTACCTAAATCGATTCCGATGTCATTGGCGAAAAAATCGAAGAATCCCACAATAAGTCCTTTTGTCCTATGCATTGGCCGGACGGCTTTGGGGCCGCCGGGCCGGCTTCCGTGCGATAAGGATAATGTCGGCCAAAAAGCCCTATAGTTTAGCCCCCACACAGCGCGAGGGCAAGGGAAAAGGTTGCCCCCAAAGTGCCGTCGGACGCCCTCACCCGACCGCCGCGCCAACACGCCGACGGGCCATAATCCGATTGACCGCCCGCTCACCGCGTATTAGCTTGAGAATAGAATAAATTGTCCGGTTTCGCTTGGGTCTTCCGGGAGGGCCATGCCGTGATCAGATCTCTCATTTTCGCCGCGGCTTTTTCGTTTTGCGGAATAATTCTCGATACCCGCTCGAACGCTCTGGCCGACGACGTCCACGATGTCGTGTTACTCAACAACGGCGCCAAAGTCATCGGCACAATCATCGAGGATGGTCGAAAAAATGAAATCATTATTCGGACACTGGACGGCAAAACAGTAAAGATATCTCGCCGCTTAGTCGCAGAAATTACGCGCACTAATACCGACTACTTAGTGCGACAAAAGAGCATTCTCGACTCCGTCAAAGCTGCAAAGCAAAACTACGACAAGATTCGAATACCCCTCTTTCATTTTCAGTTCCCCATGAATACTAGCGATAAGATTACGACCCTCGGTATGTCCGCCAAAGTGGAACTGTTCCCACAGAAGCATATGACAGTGGCATTCGGCGCGGGAATCGACTGGTTCGAAACGGGTCGACTCATCCCACTGATGGGAGAATGCACATACTACCTCACCAAGACACGATGGAGGCCGTACGCATTTAGCCGGGCTGGGTATGCGTTCAGCTCGCGTCGCAGAGTAAACTATGTCGACAATACCGGTGGACCTCGGTGGGGGCTGGGTGCAGGGATTCAGATGCAACTTAACGCCAGAACCGCAACTACTCTCGAATTTGGATTTACTCATCAACGGATTTCATATGAGTATGGACCGTCGCGCCAGTATCCGGACATGATTTCCGCCGCCTTTGGAATCAAGTTCTGAATTTGCGGTGCCCCACCGCTTGCTTTGGGATCAGATTTCTTCTTACAACCCCTCAACACTTCGTCATTGCGAGCGAGTCTTCGAGCGTCGCAATCCCTCTTCTCTTCGCCTTGGTGCCCCACCGCTTGCGGTGGGATAAGATTGGTGCGCGACACACTCTGAGATCAAAGTATCCCGGTGACGAAACTGTGTCACCCCGGACAAGAATCGCGCCTCGCGCGATTCGCCGATCCGGTGCCCAGC
>CAYVWS010000283.1:0-2384 GCA_964455535.1 uncultured Ignavibacteriales bacterium
TGAGTTGGCCAGATATCTTTCAAATAGATCTTCTCGCCTTTGTCATTCGTGCCGAGCGGTTCGGTCGTCAGATCGATATCAACCGATCCCGCCAGCGCATACGCCACCACCAGCGGCGGCGAGGCCAGATAATTCGCCTTGGTGTTCGGGTTGATGCGCCCTTCAAAGTTACGATTGCCAGATAGCACCGCCGCGGCGACAATCTTGCCGTCGGTGATTGCTTTCACGACCGGTTCCGGAAGCGGTCCGGAATTTCCGATGCAGGTCGTGCAACCGTATCCGACATTTTGAAATCCGAGTTTATCCAGATACGAAGTCAACCCCGCATTCTTCAAATATTCTGAGACAACGCGCGATCCCGGCGCGAGCGAGGTCTTGACATACGGCTTCACTTTCAAGCCGCGCTCGACCGCTTTCTTAGCCAGCAATCCAGCGGCAACAAGAACATACGGATCGGAGGTGTTCGTGCACGATGTAATCGCCGCCAACACCACTGCGCCGTGGTGAATGTCCGCTTTGTAGCCGTTGTTGATTGTGCCGGTGGCGCGAAGTTCATTCGAGGGTAGTTCAAAGCCGCGCTCTTTGATCGGCTTGGTCAACGACTCGCAAAAGTCTTGTTTGACATTGTTAAGTGTCACGCGATCCTGCGGACGTTTCGGCCCGGCCATCGAGGGCACCACGCTCGCGAGATCCAATTCGAGCACGTCGGTATATTCCGGCTGTGCCGAACCCGCGGCGCGGAATAGCCCCTGCTCTTTCGTGTACCGTTCGACCAGATCGATCTCGTCGTCGGAACGACCGGTCATTTTCATGTAGTCAATCGTCGATTGGTCGACCGGGAAATATCCAACCGTCGCGCCGTACTCCGGCGCCATATTGGCCACCATCGCCTTGACCGGCAGAGTCAATTCATCGAGCGCCGGTCCGCAGAATTCGACAAATTTGTTCACGACGCCGTTCTTGCGAAGCATCTGCGTGACCGTAAGTACCAGATCGGTACCGGTCGCGCCTTCGGGCAGACGACCCGTCAACTTGAACCCGATAACTTCGGGCATCAGCATAAAGAGCGGTTGGCCGAGCATGACCGCCTCGGCTTCAATTCCGCCGACGCCCCATCCAACGACACCGAGTCCGTTGATCATGGTCGTGTGCGAGTCAGTGCCAAGAACCGTGTCAGGCATCGCAACACCGTTAGTCACCCATACGACTTTAGCCAAATATTCCAGATTTACCTGGTGAACAATGCCCGTCGCCGGCGGCACCACGCGAAAATTATTGAACGCGTTCTTTCCCCAGTGCAGAAATTCATATCGCTCGCGATTGCGCTCAAACTCCAACTGCATATTGAGCGAAAGCGCATCGTCGGAGGCGAAGTTGTCGACCTGCACTGAGTGATCGATCACCAGATCAACCGGAATAAGCGGATTGATTTTCTTTGGGTCGCCGCCCAGGCGTTTCATCGCCGAGCGAAGCGCCGCCAGATCGACCACCGCCGGTACTCCCGTGAAATCCTGCAAGATCACCCGCGCCGGTTTGAACGGAATTTCGATTTCGCCGACGCGTTTGGGGTTGTACCCCGCCGCTTTGATGACATCCTGTTCGGTGACTACTTTTCCGTCGACCGAGCGAAGCACCGCTTCGAGCATCACCTTGATCGAATACGGGAGTTTATCGATCTGTCCATGCTTGGATAGCGCCGCCAGCTTGTGGTACTTGTATGATTTGCTTTTGGTTTTCAGTTCTGATATCGCGCCAAACGGATCCATTGATGACCTCCGAGCCAGTGCTTGTGAAATATTTCTCGCGTGCAAGTATAATGCGAGCGTCCGTCACAGACAAGAAAATGCGCGTCCGCGCGGAGTCGTTGGACTAAGTTGGGCGGCAGAGGATTGCAAAATGCAGGTTTGGACGTGGACGGAGCTATCTGACTATCAAATTCCGATTTCTTGGTGCCCCACCGCTTGCGTTGGGTTGAGATTTCCAAGCAACCGACATCCATGTCATCAACTGTTTGAATTTACGTCATTGCGAGACGCGCTTCACGCCAAATAATCTCGCTTCGTCTATCTAATTGACGGCATAGAGCAGCTCTAATATAGTAAGAATACCCCATCATAAAGGGTGGGCCACCGTTAGGGAGAGGTGCAACGTGAATTGCAGAGAACATTTGAATCAACGTCAGGCTTGGTGCTTCTGTCTCATTTCGATTACGTTGCTCAATTTTGGCGGATGTACTCCAAGATTAGCTGTTAGGAAACAAGTTTCCGGTCAGTTGGAATTTGCTGACAAGAACGGCCAAGCGTTCGATTCTCTGAATTGTTTTATCGTTAAAGACGCGAGTAGAGAACGGTATCTAGTGCTGAGCTGGAGAAAGGACTCATGTA
>CAYVWS010000284.1:0-2362 GCA_964455535.1 uncultured Ignavibacteriales bacterium
GACGCTCTTCGCTTCGAGCAAAAAGTGTCAGGCGGGGCGCCTGACACCACGATGAAATTGGTGTTTGGTCGCTATACGGTCAGACTCAGAAGCCGAATTTGCGCCAGCGATCGATTATCAGTTGAGCGAATTCACCGACGGTCTCGATTACTTTCAGCCGATACGCCCGTGCCTGGTCGAGATTGTAGTTGGGGTACCCCTCCCCTTCTTTATAAAGGAGAATCGTACCGGGAACCGGATAGACATCGGCGCCCGGGCGAAAATACCAGGCCTGATCGGCTGAATATTCGGATTGCTCGGCGAGTGCGGGATCGACCGCCTGCACATAGGCGGTTTCATCAGTGCCGGCGTGACCGCCAACATGACCGAAGAATTCTTTGGTCATCTCACCGCATAAGTCCCACCAGTGTATGACCGCTGCGGCACTTTTGCGTTGCTGATGGAAATCCATCGCGACTTGCTTGAGGACGCTGTTGTTGCCGCCGTGACCGTTCATGATGATGACATGACGAAATCCGTGGTCGGCAAAGCTATTGAGGATGTCGCGGATATACAAACTCAGCGTTTCGGGAAGCACGGTCGAGCCGCCGTTGTAGCGATACAGCGAGCGGGTAACGCCGTAATTGACTGTCGGCGCAACCAATGCGTTAAGCCGCTGCGCGATATTGATCGAGATATCTTCGGGAATGATGCAGTCAGTCGCCAACGACGTGGCGCCGTGGGCTTCGATCGTTCCCACCGGCAGAATAATGGTGTCTATTTTCGACGGAACTAACGATTGGACTTTCTGCCACGACAGTCGGGCGATCTGACGTTCCACTTACGGCTCCAGTTTGGCTATCAGCCGTTCCATGATTTCTTCGGTGAATTTCGCGGAGTCGTCGTCGCCTTCGAAACGATACTGATTGATGTCGCGGGCCATGATTTCAAGATCGTCGACGCTCTCGACAACATACCAAATCTCAAGTTCCGACCAGCTCAGTTTCTTTTTGGTGAAAGCGTGAGCGACGTCGGAATAGATATGGGCTGATTTCCAGTCGAATTCCGAGAGATTTATTCTGTGGGCTCCGGACATCCCGATGACATAATAGCGGCCCTCGGGAGTCGGGCCGAAAACGGCATCCGACTCGCGCAGCATGCGAAGGGCGGTGTTGAACATGGGCGATGTGATGGTGGGCGTGCGGCTTCCGATCACGAGCACATGTTTGTAGCCGGCGTCGAAACAATCGCGAAAGACGCCTTCGACTCGGGCTGCCCAGCGTTCACGCGCTCGTTCGATAGTTGTGAATTTAGCGCTCTCCCCTTTGGCCTTGCCGCCCGCAATGTCAGTTGCCCGCTGTGCGGCGCGACGCTGTTCGCCCAAATCGTTGTGATAGAGGCGGACATCGGCGCTATCGACGCCGAGCGCGTTGCCGACGGTGTCGAGAATGAAGGCCTCGTGAAGAGTTGCGAGGTCGTCGCCGCGAATCGCGCCGAATGACATCGACGAGCCGTCTTCGCTTGGCTCCTGCAGACAAATCGCAATGACCGAATCGTGTTTTTTCTTTGGTGACATATCTGTATTACCGTGCCACAATTCCCAATCGTGGCGCAATATAGAATGGGGGTACAGACGCGTCAAGCGTCGACGCGCAAAATGTCGAGCAAACTATGTCAGCCGACGTTTTGCAGCGCCGGGAAGAGATTAAGCAGGAAGGTTGAGATTCGCGTGAGGAGATTGAAGAAGATCAGCACGCCGACAATCATCAACAAACCGCCGGAGACAATCTCGACCGCGCGGAAGTGACGTTTGATGAAACCGAAAGTGCCAATCAGGTAGTTAAAAAGGATGGCTGTCAGAATAAACGGAATCCCAAGACCGAGCGAATAGACGGTTAACAACCAGACGCCCTGACCGACATTCGTCTGCTGTGCGGCAAGGGTGAGAATTGAACCGAGAATGGGACCGATACAGGGAGTCCAACCGAAGGCGAAAGCCAGGCCGATGAGCAAAGCGCCCCATACACTTTTCTTCTTGCCGCTCCCTTGTAAGTGGAATCGTTTTTCGTAGTTGAGAGCATTAATCCGGAAGACACCGGCGACATGAAGACCGAACAGAAAGACCACCACACCCGCTATTCGATTGAACAGCTGAAGATTGCTTTGGAGCCAGCGACCGATGCTGCTGGCGCCGATGCCAAGGACTATAAATACAAGTGAGAACCCGGCGACGAAAAACAGTGTGTTGATGATCAGACTGCGGGTTTGTTCGCCGCGACGTTCGGCGCTCGAGAGTTCGTCGATACTGACGCCGGAGATGAAAGAGAGATATCCGGGGATCAACGGCAGCACACACGGCGATAGAAAGGAAAGTAATCCCGCC
>CAYVWS010000285.1:0-2306 GCA_964455535.1 uncultured Ignavibacteriales bacterium
TCAGCTCACGATGCAGTCGATTGGAGAGTATGATCTTCAGATCGGAGTCGACCACATAGGCCGGCAATGGTGCATGCTCGAACAGATCACCTAAGAGTTGTCTTAATTCCATGGCAGTACTTACCTTGAACCATGCCAACGGCAACTGATAGTCCGACTCCCGCTTCTATTGGGCGCTCCCGCCGGAGTTTCCAGCGCTGACTATATCATAAGTATAGCGAATTTGGATTTGTCGAACATTGAGAAAGTGCGGGGTTGCAACGCGCGATTGGGCGGTCTGTTCAACAAAAAGCCCGCCTAAGGGCGGGCATTTTGGATAATCTGATGATCTTAAACTAGTTCCCGAATCTATAGCCAATCAACCCCATAAAGGTTGTATTCTTGACATTCACCTCGGGATCCATGTCAACGATCTTAGACATACCAAGGTCAAGCCGAACATCGAAGAACAACTCTCCGCTGGTCATCTTGGTTCCCAGTCCTGCGCCGAACGTGATGCCAAAGTCTGTGCTCTTGAAGAGATCTTTGGTATCAACGTCTTCTTCCTTCGCAGTCATGAGAAATCCCAGATGCGGACCTGCGAATATGGTAGCCTGCATCTTCCCCTGCATTTCTGGCGCCCACTTGATCAATACCGGAACTTCCAAGTAATCGAGCTTTTCAGTGGCGGAAACGCCTCCAGATTCATACTTGACGCCTTTCATAACATACAATACCTGTGGTGACAGTACGAATGATTTCGACAGCGTGAAGTCGGCAAAAGCACCACCGGCGAAGCCAGTCCGCATCTTCTTGTCGACCCCCGATGGCGCGGCCGCATCACTTCCGGACCAATTTCCCATGCTTACTCCGCCCGTGATACCAAAGTGCATCTTTTTGGCTTCTTGTGCACTGGCAGTCAGCGCAACGGCAAGCAACATCGCTAGGGCAATCAAAAACAAACGTTTCATAAGTCCTCCGTTTAGGAAATTTGAGGTTAAGTCGTTATAACCTATTTTCGTCTCCATGCAATCAACATTTCAGTTGAGCAACCGAAAAGCTATCTCGTTCAAACGTAGTTGTAAAGCTCAAACTTTCGGCAAATTCGTCGCATCGAACGTATTGTATGTCAACCGACTGGGAAAGTTTCAACGAATTTCCGCCGAAGAATGTGCGCTTGCGAAAGTTTCGGGAACTCCTACATTATGCCGCACATTAGTTGGAGTAGAAACAAGGAGTAGGTGTCATAGAAAGTTATAAGATAGTTATTATCGGCGGCGGACCCGGCGGGTACACAGCCGCCATACGCGCGGCGATAAAGGGCGCGAGCGTTGCGGTCGTTGAAAATCGCGAACTCGGCGGCGTGTGTCTCAATCGTGGGTGCATTCCTTCCAAGGCTCTGATCGCGTCGGCGGTTCAATATAAGAACATGAAAGAGGCCGACGCCTTCGGCATCAGACTGCAGGCCCCGCCGGTCTACGACTGGCTGGCCATGCGCGCGCGCAAAGACAAAATTGTCAGCGGCTTGGTTGGCGGGATCGGACAGTTGTTCAAATCGCACGGTGTGAAGCATTATCAGGGGTGGGGAAAAATCTCCGGCAACAATCAGGTCACGGTCATCGACGAGGCCGGCAACGAAACCAAAATCAAAGCCGACAATATCATCGTCGCGACCGGATCACGCGCGATCAACATTCCGGCCTTCCCGATCGACGGTCACCGCATCCTGACTTCCGATCATCTGCTCGAACTCAAGAATCTCCCCGAGTCGATTCTGATTATCGGCGCCGGTGTAATCGGATGCGAGTGGGCCTCGATGCTCTCGATGCTCGATGTCAAAGTCGAGATGGTCGAAATGATGGATAGGGTGCTGCCGATGGAAGATCCCGGCAGTTCGGCCTTGGTTGAACGCGAATTCAAGAAGCACAAAATCGGATTGCACCTGAAGACCCGCGTGGAGTCAATCATCGGCGGGCCACAGGGAATAACTGCGAAGCTCTCCGACGGCAAATCTATCGACGCCAATCAGGCGCTGGTATCAGTGGGCCGTGCCTACAACACGCAGGAAATCGGGCTTGAAGATGTCGGCGTCGAGATGAATCAGAACGGCTCGATCAAGACCGGCGCCGACATGCGCACCAATGTCAAGAATATCTACGCCATCGGCGACGCGCGCGGCGAAATCCTGCTGGCGTATACTGCCACGCACGACGGTTCGGTCGCAGTCGACAATTGCCTCGGTGAGAAGGTTACCAAGAACTACTTGGGTGTACCGTCGGTGATTTTCACGCATCCCGAAGTCGGCTCGGTGGGGTATCGCGAACCCG
>CAYVWS010000286.1:0-2295 GCA_964455535.1 uncultured Ignavibacteriales bacterium
TAAGCTCTTTTTGACATCCGCGAGCAGAGACGTATCCCCCATTGTAGTGGCGAGTGAATCGGCGATCATTTTGAGCGAGTCGTCGTGGGAGATCGCTGCGTGAACCGCGGTGTCGGCGGCAACCGAAGTGGAATCGGACTTGGCGGTTTTCTCTTCAATCTTCTGTGTCGCGCCACCCAATAGAAAGACCGTACCGAACGCCACGGCGGCGACAGCAGCGATTCCGGCGACACCAAATACGAGGTACTTGATGATCGGCGACTTTTTTTTCCGCGCGGCCGCTTTCGGGTCGGCTGGCTGAGCGTCGCCTTGCGGCTTTGTCTGTTCTTGTGTCACTTACACATACTCCACGACATACATTTATCCGGGGAGCACGATTGCAACGCCTGTGCCGAGGCGTGCCGATATGGCCTAATGTGTTAATATCCATTGCCTTACGAAGACCGCTCTCACTGTCTAATCCTAGCCACGCATCTCGCGAGTGGAAGAGTTTTCCGAACCCCGGTGGAAAGAATGGCTTTGGTTGCAGGGGGCCGACGTAGGTCACTCGCGTCTTCGCGGGTGACATCTTCTCTTCCACGAAACATGTCAACCCCGAAGACGGGATTGACCTACGCAGGATTTGGCTTCGTTTCACACTCACCCCGCAAATTCCATGAGGTGATTGAATCCTTTCCCAACGCAAGCGTTGGGGCACCTAAAACGTCACCATCAACTGTCACCCCCGTTGAAAAGCCGGGGCCCAGCCGGTGGATAGGAAATCAACTGGCTTTGTTTCGACACATTTTTGTTTTGCACGACGACTCATCTTCCAACATCGAAACCTCTTGGTTTCAATTTTGTGGGTATCGTAGCGGGTTGCGTCGAATTGGTATGGAAATCGTGAGTAAGAGCCCAACCTGAAGGTTGGGTTACCAAGGTGGAGAATTGTGAGATGACAGAACCGCGTCGCGAAGCGCTCGGGTTCTGCCCTACACTATGATCTGTCATTCCGGCGAAGGCCGGAATCCAGTCTTATCCGTCAATGAAGAAAATCAGACTGGACCCCGACCTTCGTCGGGGTGACAGAGTGAACTGGGGTGACGGAGATGACAGGAAAGACAAAAAGATGTCGGGACCGCAAGGGTCCCGACCTACAAAGAAATTCTACGTATCGTCATTGCGAGAAGCGCTTCGCGGCGAAGCAATCTAGCACTTAGTCAATCAGACTCAAGAATAGGAACAGAATCTCGATCACGACGAAAGACAGCACAACCCACATCCAAATTCGTGGTCTTCCTTTAGTAAACTCATGGGGATCGCGTATAGGCCGAAAGAGAGCAAACCAACCACGCTCTCTCACGCTGTTTACCACTTCGACAACAAGGAGTGTGACAAAAGCAGTCGGCAGACAGTACTTCGCAATAAAGACGAGGAGTGTCCCCGAAAATATATGCTTCTCTGCCAAGAGAGGCGCTCCGAATACCTGCCTTCTGAGGAAAAGGTAGCTAATAGTTGCTATCGCTATCAGGCAATACTTGGAGGTCTTCAAAAGCTTGGAATTTGGCTCTTGTGAAGCCGAATCGGTCGGGGGCGTTGCGTTGCACTTAGCCATTTCGGTCGTCCCCTATCTTCCTGTGACTCGTAAACCGCCGTCATTAGATTATGCGTCGCTATAAGGTTTCTGACTATCTTACTATAGCCCCCTCGCACCACTCCCCGCACGCCTTTTCTATCTGCATCGTCACGATTTCTTTGCCGCCGCGCAGGTGCCCCGGGAGTTTGACTTTGATGTAGTTGTCGGCCACGCCCCAGAAATACTCCGCGCCGGGTTCTTTGTGCTCGGCAATGACGTCGAGAGTTTGGCCGATCTGCCGCTCATGCGCGGCGATGCGTAGTTTGTGCGATAGGCGCGACAGGATGGCGTTGCGCTCTTTAATCGTTTCTGACGGAACTTTGTCAGGTATGTTGGCCGCTGGAGCGCCGGGACGGTCCGAATAGCTGAAAACGTGCAGATAATCAATCAAGCCCGACTCGGCTACTTTGCGGGTCTTGTCGAAATCTTCGTCGGTTTCGCCGGGGAATCCGACAATGACATCCGCGCCGATAATCGTATTCGGCACTGCCTCTTTGATGGCAGTCACACGGCGCAGGTAGGTGTTCTGATCGTACGGCCTCTGCATTGCCCGGAGAATCTTCGACGATCCAGATTGAAGCGGCACGTGCCAGTGGCGACAGATGCGGCCATTTGACTCGGCGTAGATTTCGAGCAGATCATCGCGGATTGACTGCGGCTCAATTGACGACAATCGAATG
>CAYVWS010000287.1:0-2243 GCA_964455535.1 uncultured Ignavibacteriales bacterium
TAACGTGGCGTCTTGCGTCCTCGCGTGACGCGCTCCTTTCTGCCGAATCGTGTCAGGCGGGGACGCCTGACACCACGCTGTATCGACGGTTGTCGGGTAGTCGGCGTTTCCCACTGACGCGGGAAACTTGCCAACCCGACCTACTGTCTGAAAATAGATGTCAGGGGAGGAGCCCTGACATCACGTGGTATCGGCAAGTGTCGGGTAGTCTACGCCCCGCTGACGCATGACTTGCCAACCCGACCTACGGTTGCATTCAATCTTCTTAACCCCCATACTTTCGCCGCATGATCTCCTTAGCTGATTTATGTATCTTCTTCCATCGCGCCTTTTCATCGAGCCGCGCGCGGACATCCTGCTTGCGCGCCAGAAAACGCAGTTCGCGCCTGAGCTTCTGGTAACTCTCCCACCGGCGCTCGTCCAGTTTTCCTTCAGTTAGCGCCTCATGGATCGCGCATCCTGGCTCGCTCTGGTGCTCGCAATCGGAAAACCGGCACTGCGCCGCCAGAGTCTCAATATCAGCGAACGAACCGTCCAGTTGTGATTCGTCACCCCAAAGTTGAATCTCTCTCATGCCGGGGGTATCGATCACCATTCCGCCTGAAGGCAATAAGAGCAACTGCCGCGACGTGGTCGTGTGCCGCCCGCGGCCGTCGGATTCGCGCACGGCGTTGGTTTTCAGCCGGGTCTCGGATAAGAGATAGTTGATGATCGTCGATTTGCCGACACCCGATGAACCTATCAGTGCAACTGATTTACCGAATGCGACAAATTCTCCAAGCGCTTCCATGCCGTCGCCCTGCTCGGCGCTCACCGCCAGGACGGGAATTCCGCCGGCGACTGCCTGGGCTTCGGCGATTCGGTCATCGCGATCCCCACACAAATCGGCCTTGTTCAGAACGAACACGGGTTTTGTGCCGCTTTCGCAGGCGAGCGTCAGATATCGTTCAAGACGGCGGACATTGAAGTCCAGTCCCATGTCTGTCACCAAAAAAACCACATCCACATTTGCGGCCACCACCTGCACATCGGTCGTGTCGCCCGCTGATTTGCGCAGAAAGGCCGAAGTCCGCGGCAGTACATGATGAATGATGGCAAGGTCGTCGTGTTCTGTGGCTGAAACTGCGACCCAATCGCCGACGGCCGGATAATCGAGCCGCGATGAAGCGGCGAATCTGATCCGCCCCGTTATCTCGGCGGTTTTTTCACCGAATTGCGATAGGACAACATATCGCTCACGGTGTTCCTCGCTGACCCGAGCGGGGGAAAGGCCCTGCGATTGATACTGTTCAAATTCCAATTCTCGGGATGAGTTCCATCCCAACTGATCCAATTTCATTTCGGTACACTCACTCTTGTAGGTGGCAGCTGCTGGATGCCGCTGCCACAGTTTTCTTTCGGCCGGGATCGAATAGACCCTAGCCGTGATTTTGTTGGCGAGAGATTGGTGTGAAGTGCGCCGCGCGAATGGACAACGAACCGACTCTTAGGGACGGTCGACCGTAGTTTCGATCTTAGGGATGGCCTGACAAATCAGGCGGAAGCAACCGCAAGGCGCACTACATCCACAATTTGAATTCTCTGGGCAGTCATCTTGTAGTCGCCTCCTTTCGAGACAATCAGGTGAATAGTGTAGTCAGTTACGTCAATTTACTCATGTGGCCTGTTTCAAGCAATACAATTTCATCGGATTGCACTACAAGACATCGCAAACAGGTGATCCAAAAGCTGTGCGAAAATAGTTCACCCGCGCATATTCATTTGTGCCTCAGTCGGATAGCCGCGTCTCTCGCGGAAACAGAGACCGATTCGGTGCCGTTGGGACTTTAAAAACTGATTGTTTTGTCGATGATTCTCCTCAAGCAATAATTTGGCTGGCATTGTTTTTTGGTTAGGACAGGAGACGTGTATGAACGCAAATCTCGAATCGCTCGCGACTTCAAAAGAAAATGCGGGTTCTCTGACGCGTGCCGGGAAGTATCTGACATTTCGGCTCGGCGCTGAGGAATATGGCATCCCGATATTGAAAGTCAGGGAGATCATTGGCCTGATGGCGATCACGCGAATGCCCGAGGCGCCGTCCTATGTACGCGGCATTATCAATCTCCGCGGGCGCGTTATCCCGGTGCTTGAACTGCGCGCACGATTCGGTATGGACACGATTAGCGACAACGAAGAGACCTGCATCATCGTGGTTGACCTCTCCGACGCTTCGCGATCTCTGCTGATGGGTATCCTCGTCG
>CAYVWS010000288.1:0-2226 GCA_964455535.1 uncultured Ignavibacteriales bacterium
ATGACATTCGATCAGTACCGCAACATGATCTGGCGTCAATTCGGAGCGTCGCTCGACATGCTCGAAAATGCCATGGTCGCCTGCCCCGATCATGTCTGGGGGGACAAAGTCGGCTGGCACGAATTCTGGTATCTGGCGTCGCACACGCTTTTTTTCACCGATCTGTATCTTTCCGACAAAGAAGAGGGATTCTTGCCGCCCCCGCCCTTTGGACTTGAGGAACTCGATGAGAAGGGCGTTCTCCCGCCGCGGGTTTACACGAAGCAAGAACTGCTTATGTACCTTGCGCACTGCCGCGAAAAACTCCGGACAACGATGCGTGAGCTGACCGAGGAAAAAGCCGACCGCGAGACGACCGAACTCCGCCCGGGACTCACCTTCGGCGAGCTTCATATGTATAGCATGCGCCATGTCCAGCACCATGCCGCACAGTTGAATCTGATGATCCGACAACAGACAGATTCTCCGGCGCCGCGCTGGGTAAGCAAAACGAAAGTTCCGCTCTTCGAATAGAACCTTTGGCAGATTCAATGCCCAAGAAATCGAAAGCGTACTGGTTGTATATTGTCAGGTGCCGCGACCGCTCGCTGTACACCGGGATATCAATTGATGTCAGCGCCCGCGTGGCGCGACATAACACCGGCCACGGCGCCAAGTACACTTCATCGCGCCGCCCGGTACGGCTGGTCTATAGCGAAAAAGTGGGTTCCTTGTCACTGGCGATGCGGCGCGAACACGCCGTTAAGCGATTGTCAAAAGCGCACAAGATCGCACTTATCAGATCGCACAAAAAATCACGCCGCCCGCGCCGCAAAGCATAGTCACACCGCACGATTCCCAATTCGCCTTTGACAGCATCATAAACAGAGAGTATTTTACTCTTCGTTGCGCGTTGAAAATCTCAAATCACAGGAGTGATGCTATGCGGCTTAAACATCTTGCGATAGCGCTTGCGTTGATATTGGCAGGTGTGACTACCGGCCGGGCGTGCGACTATTGCGCCAAGGGTCGACAACACTTCCGCGCCACCGAAGCGGTGCTTGTCGAAGGCCTGGGGCGGCATCACCACCCGGTTTCGACCAAGATTCCCGAGGCCCAGTGCTTTTTCGATCAGGGCATGACCTATTGCTTTGCCTTCAATCATGACGAAGCAGTGCGGTCATTCCGCAAAGCGGCCGAGCTTGATTCCACTCTCGCCATGGCCTACTGGGGAGTCGCGTATGCACTGGGATCGAACTACAATCTGCCGGTGGATTCGATTCGCGAAGTTGAGGCCTTCACTGCGATTCAAAAAGCTTTATCACTCACGCAGTATGCCTGGCCCGCCGAGCGAGCGTATATCAACGCAATGGCGGCGCGCTACACCGATAATCTCAAACCGAATTATGCCGCGCTCGATTCCGCCTATTGGCTGGCGATGAAATCGCTCCACGACCAGTATTCCGACGACGAAGACGCTGCCGTGTTGTACGCAGAGGCAGGAATGAACCTGCGTCCGTGGGCGCTGTGGGATCTGCACGGTCAGCCGGCCCCCGGCACAGTTGATATCGTCCATGCTCTCGAAACTGTTTTGCAGCGCAATCCCGACCACATGGGAGCGGGGCATTTCTATATTCACGCTGTCGAGGCCTCCCCTGAACCCGAAAAAGCGTTGGCCACCGCCGACCGGCTCGGCACCCTCGTCCCCGCCGCCGGACATCTGGTGCATATGCCGGGACACGCCTATATCCGTACCGGCAACTATGAGCAGTCTATCAAAGCCAACTATGAAGCAGTAAAAGTGGATTCAACTTACGTCGCGGCCGGCGGTGGCGGCGGATTCTATTCACTTCTGTACTACCCGCACAATATCCATTTCCTGTCGGTGTCGTATGCCCTCGATGGTCAGTACGCCAACGCCCTTCACTATGCGAATATGCTCAACACTGTTGGAGCCCCGCTCTGGTCGCTCGATCCGCACATCGAAGGTGTCGGCCCAACTAAGTATTACATCATGGCAAAATTCCGGAAGTGGAGCGAAATTTTGGCTGAGCCCGCCCCGGACACCAGTTGGAAAGTCATCACCGCGATGTGGCATTTCGCGCGCGGCATGGCCTTCGCCTCCACCGGAAAAATCAAAGACGCGAAAAAAGAACTGACGGCGATGGAAAAGTGCGAATCGCAATTTTCGCCCAACGCCTATCTCGGCGCGATTAACGCGGCAAAGGATGTCATGCCCATCCCGCG
>CAYVWS010000289.1:0-2153 GCA_964455535.1 uncultured Ignavibacteriales bacterium
CGGCTACTATCAGGCCAGTGACTTCACCGGCTTACCGTAAGAAACCTTAGTTAATGGATACAGGAATAGTGATAGACCATCATCGCTATTCCTGTATCACCCCTGAACTGACGTAGCAGCATAGCCGTAACTTTGCTTTCAATCTTGCTTATAGTAAAATGATTTACAAGTTCGATCCGTACTTGGCGTGATTAGAAAGAGGTCGCAATGTCCAATCAACCGCCCATTCTCGAAATGAAAAACATCACCAAGACTTTTCCTGGTGTGAAAGCGCTAAACAATGTCAGCTTTCGGGTCGCCGAACGGGAGATTCATTGTCTCGTCGGTGAAAATGGTGCGGGTAAATCCACGCTCATGAAGGTGTTGAGCGGCGTTTACCCGCATGGAACTTATACCGGGGATATTCTCTTTAATGGACACGTGCAGAAGTTTTCCAGTATTGCCGATAGTGAAAGAGCCGGTATCGCCATCATCTATCAGGAGTTGGCGTTAGTCCCGGAAATGACTGTCTACGAAAACATCTTCCTGGGTAATGAAATTAGAAAAGGCGCCCGGGTTGATTGGAACGAAACGATCAAGCGGGCCAATGAAGCCCTTAAGAAAGTACGGCTCGACATTAATCCGGGCACTAAAGTCAAAGACCTCGGCGTCGGCAAGCAGCAGCTGATTGAAATCGCCAAAGCGCTGAGCAAAGAAGTTAGACTCCTGATCTTAGATGAACCAACCGCGGCCCTTAACGAGGATGATAGCGAAAACCTGCTCAGGTTAATTCGTGATCTTAAACAGCACGGGGTGACTTGCATCATGATCTCCCACAAGCTCAAAGAGGTCATCGCAATTGCGGACACGGTCACGGTGCTGCGTGATGGTCAGACCATTTGCACGTTGGATGCCCATAAAGGCGAAGTGTCTGAATATGTTCTGATCAAGCACATGGTCGGACGTGAGATTGAAAACATTTACCCCAAGCGCGAACATAAACACTCTGATGAAGTCATGTTGGAGGTTCAGAACTGGAACGCGTATGATCCGGCACTTGGGCGTGACATTTTGAAGGATGTGAATTTTCACGTCAAGAAAGGCGAAATCGTCGGCTTCGCTGGCCTGATGGGGTCAGGACGCACAGAGCTGGCTTTGAGTTTGTTCGGCAACCCGAAAGGGTATCGGATAAATGGCCGAGTCTTGATTGGCGGCCAGCCTAAGCGGTTCACTCATCCGGAAGGGGCCATCAAGGACGGCCTAGCCTACGTTACAGAAGACCGCAAGGCCACCGGCCTGATCCTTATTCAAGACGTGAAGAAAAACATCACCTTGGCCAACCTGCGAGAGATCGCGCGGCGCAGCGTCGTTGACGCCAACGCCGAAGTGCAAATTGCCGAGCAATATCGAAAGTCCCTGAACATCAAAACACCGACTGTCGAGCAGACCGTCGGGAATCTTAGCGGCGGCAATCAACAGAAAGTGTCGCTGGGGAAATGGCTCTTTGTGAAGCCCAATTTGCTTATTCTTGACGAGCCGACGCGCGGCATTGATGTCGGGGCTAAATATGAGATCTATACGATTATGACGAAACTCGTTCAAGAAGGCATGAGTATCATCATGATCTCGTCGGAACTGCCTGAAGTCCTGGGCATGAGTGATCGGGTGTATGTGGTTTCCGCTGGGCGCATTACGGGTGAGCTGCCGATCGAGGAAGCGACCCAAGAAAAAATCATGCAGCTGGCTACGAACTAAGGAGGTTGAGGATGGCATCTGTCACACCAGCTCAGGGAACACGCAGTTCATTTTTCACCGATTTGCAGCGCGTGCTGCGCCAGAATATTCGCCAGTATGGCATGTTTATTGCGCTGATTGCCATCTGGATGTTCTTCTATTTCTCTACGAATGGTCTCTTCACTTCGCCGCGCAATATCAGTAACTTACTGAATCAGACCGGTTATGTTGCCGTATTGGCAGTCGGCGTAACGTTGATCATCGTGATCCGGCACATCGATTTGTCGATCGGCTATTTGCTGGGCTTTCTGGGGGCCATCGCCGCCATTGCGCTCAAGACGTGGGGCTGGCCCGTCTGGTTGGTGATTCCTGCCGTGATGCTCTTCGGTACTGTGCTCGGGGCCATTCCGGCCTTCATGGTGGCGCAGCTGCAGATTCCA
>CAYVWS010000290.1:0-2126 GCA_964455535.1 uncultured Ignavibacteriales bacterium
GAGCAGGGTAGCGATAATCGACTTGGTGATAATCTGGCGGAGTGCAAACCCAAGACGGCTCTTGAGCGTGTAGGTTTTGGGATCGTCTTTGAAGACGCGCATAAAACCGCCCGATTCAGTCAGTTTCATCGGACTCAAATACAGTTTCTTATCCGGATTGGCGCCGTCGTAGAACTGCGACTCGAGCCGAAAAGCCATGTACGGGTCGACATATTTGTGCAGAGTAAATCTGAGCACCGATTCCAGATCGATCAGGTCAGTCGATTTCACCGGCTTGGACCAATGCGTTGTCGAGTCGTTGATGCGGGTCTGTGTGAGCGTTTGGCCGAACGCGAGCTTTAGTACTGTCGTAGAGTTCAGCTTTGGCGAAATTTGTCGACCGGCCTCGGTGAGCGAGGTGAAGGCCCACGAGAACGACCCCGCTTCACCGCCGGTCCAGTTGTTGCTGTACGCAGTCTGGGTGGCGGTCAGGCCGGAAGTGATCGTGATCCGCCACGATGTATCGGCGATGATGGGAGTCTTGGGAGCTTCCTGAGCGTGAGCGATATTGAGTACGGCCAGCGTGAGAGCCGCGGTAAGAAAACCGGCTTTCATAATCTCTTCCTCCTTGAATAACTTGAAGCGCGGATAGTGGAGTTCGGGTTGTCAATCGTACAAAAACTATCTACATTGGCGCGATCTATGCAAGCAAAATTTATCGCGGCGGGAAGTGACCGATGCTGACCCGTTTCCTCCTGCTGTTTACCGTGATTGTCTGGGGATGGACATTTGTCGCCACCCGGATCTGTCTTGAATTCTTCACTCCTGCGGAATTACTCGGACTACGGCTGCTGATCGGGCTGCCGGTACTGCTGGTTGTCGTGATCGCCAAGAAGATCAAATTCAACCGTTCGAAATCAGACACCCAACAAGTGCTCATCGGTTCGGCAGTGATCACGCTGCATTTCTTGATTCAGATTACCGGGCTTCAATACACCACTGCCACAAATACCGGATGGATTATTTCAGTATCTCCGTTGGTGATGGCAGTGCTCGCGTATATTTTTCTCAAAGAGAAAATCGGGAAGAACCAGATCATCGCGATTGCCGTGGCGACTTTCGGAATCTTGCTCTTGATGTCACGCGGGGATTTCACCCGACTTGGTTTCCTGACTTCGTTGGGCGATTGGCTGGTGCTGATTTCAGCGCACACCTGGGCGATCTACACGGTCGTGACGAGAAATCTTTCCAAGACGCAGCATCCTCTGGCGATCACGGTCGGCGTACTGACACCGGCCCTCGTCCTCATGACCGCTTACATGGCCTTCACGTCAGACTGGACCAAATTCGCGCACCTTCCGGCGCGCGGCGTTGTCGCACTTTTGTTTCTGGCAATCGTCGGATTGGCGCTGGGTCACTGGTTCTGGCAGGAGGGAGTGGCAAAAGTCGGAGCGGCTCGGGCGGGTATTTACCTCTATATCGAACCGGTCGCGACGACTGTTCTGGCGATTCCGCTTCTGAATGAGCCGTTCGGCTGGGCGACGGCTGCCGGGGCCGCATTGGTGATGGCTGGGGTTTTCATCGGTCAGCGAATCAAATCGAGCTGAAAAAGAGACCGCCGGTCACGGAACCGGCGGTCCTTGGCAGGTGAAGCATATAAAGAGGCGTTGAATTTGTTGACCCGCATCCTTCGGGTCGGTCGCCTCATGTCTCAGCGGGTGATCCTCTTTTCTTTCGATGTCGACACCCTGCTGTCTTAGGAATCAGACGGCTAAGTGAAAAATCTGTGCAATGAAAAGTGACGAAGTCATCGTTCCATTGATCGGACCGCGCGAATTAATTCGCCGGGGGACTTCAGCTCCATGAGCTGCTGGCGGAAGGCGTCGTCCTGAAGCATCTCAGCCAGGGCTTTGAAGGCCTTCAAATAGAGCGTGTCGTCGTAGGGCGGCGCCGCCATAATGAAAAAGAGGTGGACCGGGTTGCCGTCGAGCGAGTCGAAATCGTACCCGTCGGTTGATCGGGCAAAGGCGATTGTGAAAGCCAACACCCACTACCTGGATGCGAAGCTGGTGCTCGAAGCGAGCGAGGAACTAGGCGAGGCCATGCCGGGCCTGGAAATCTCGAAGATCCAGGAAGGCGAACTGCTG
>CAYVWS010000291.1:0-2119 GCA_964455535.1 uncultured Ignavibacteriales bacterium
ATATATAGAGAACTGTTTCGCGAAGGGTCTTTGACGGAATTGTGCCGGTATGGAGGCAAACGCCCCCCTGCACCGATTGTCGCTCGATAATGGCTGTCGCCCGGCGCATTTTCGAGGCCTCGATAGCCGCCTTTTCTCCGGCCGGGCCGGAGCCGATGACAATTAGATCGAGGTCGTGAGCGCGCGCTGTTCCGTCAGCCATGGACTTCCTTATCTGCTGCTGTTTGAAAAGATCCGGACGGTTCGCCCAGGCCTAGTAGGGAACCGCCGTGATATCGCCGGGACCCGGCGGCACTTTGCCAAATAAGCTCTTTTTGAACTTGATGGTCACTTTGTTCTTCTTCTGATCGTAGTAACCGTCCATTCCGTTGATCCCCAGAATGAATTTGCCCGTCAGAATATTTCCGGCGTAGTCGTACACGCCGGCTTCATTTTGATCGATGCGAACACCGTATCTGAATCCCTCGAAAGGGACCGCGCCCATGAATTGCTCCTCGAACAGAAGCGACTTGTGATCGGAAAAAGTCGTGTCCTTGAAAAACAAAAAGCTCTCGCGGAGCAAAACTCCGGAGTCGGCCTGTACCGAAAAGCAGATCCAGTCGCCGTCGATCGCCACACTGTCGCCGGGGTCATTCCACAGCGGTTTGCCTTTGACTGAACTTCCGGCCGACGCCGTCGCCCACGCGGCGTTTTGCTGGCCAGTGTAGATATTCAGATCGGTTAACACATCGGCCCAGCTCTTTTTTCCAAGTGCGGCGGTGAGCTGATTCTGTATCTCCGAAGCTTTGAGTTTTCCGATGGTTTCCTGCGGGCCGGACAGCGCGAGATAGAGCGTCCAGAACTTCTGTTTGCCGAGCCGATCCCAAAGATATGAGGTCACAACGCCCGACACGGGGTACATGAGATCCATTTCTGAAGAGGACTCGAAATTCGAGACCGCCAGCGTAGAGTCTATCGAGACCAACGTGTCGCGGTGCAGAAAGGCGCCCAGATCAAGCAGGGCCGCCGGTCCTTTCCCCCATCGGCCGCCGAAGCGAACCGCCAGGCCTTCCCGCAGAACCGGAAGAGTGTAAAGCGGGAGTGTTTTCAATTTGATGTTCGCCAGCAAGTGCACGACCTCATGGTGGTGCGGGAAGCTCGATGAGATAATGTCGTTGGATGACTGGTCGAGGACACCCTTGGTGAACTGACCGGTAATCGAGAGGACGGTCGAGTCGTCCTGGCAATAAAAGTATTCGATCTTTTTCTCAGCAATAAGCGCAATATCGGACTTGGTCAGACCAAGCGAGTCGGAGGTGTTCTCAACAAAAGTGTCGAACTGCCGAAGCGCGGGCGCGCTCAGATATTTAGCCACCGATGGGTGGTAGTGAACACGAAAGTACTTACTTTCTTGAACCGGCCAGGTGCGGGCTATGGCGTCCTGCGGATAACACAGCCAATACCATTCCCCCTCGTGACGCGTGTAGTACCACTGCTGGTAGTTGATACCGTCTTTGGTGGCCGAGAAAAGCGCCTTAACGCAGGTGGCGTCGTCGCCGACCATCTCCAAACTCTGCGTCGGCTGAACCGAAAATTGCGACAGAATATCGGCGTGCTGGACAAACGGCGAGGCGGCGTCGGCACGAATTGGCGACTCAGGAAAAGTGATGCCGAACCGATTCGCTCGGTCCGACGAGGCCGGACTCCACAGGTCGGCGGCGGATTCATAATTCCCGCTGGCGACCTGATCGAGATAGGTCTTTACAACCTCAAGGGGCGATTCGTTGGCAGAGAACGACTTGACAGCCGGTAACAGCGCCAGCAGGACAGCGAAAGCAAGAATAACGCGACAAGAGTACTTCATAGGTCCACAGTTCGTTTCGGGTGAATCTTTAGTATATTCCATTGTACACCAAAAGTCCATAGCGTCAAAAAAAATGCCCCAGAGCGGGGCATCAATTTCTCAATCGTCGTACCCATCAGAAAGTAAACCCAATCGAAAATCGCTGCGTTGAATTGAGTCGTCCGAAGTCCTGCCAGGAGTAGTCGATACTCAGCTTGGTGTCCTTGGTTACGCTGGTGGTCAATCCTCCGCCCAGCGACAGTTTATCCTCGTCGCTGTTGATCTTGTACCCGCCAC
>CAYVWS010000292.1:0-2098 GCA_964455535.1 uncultured Ignavibacteriales bacterium
GCGGCTATGGATACCGTGACCGAAGGACGACTTGCTATCGCGCTTGCGCGACAGGGCGGACTCGGCGTCATTCATAAGAACATGACCCCCGAACAGCAGGCAAGCGAGGTCGATAAGGTCAAACGGTCCGAATCCGGAATGATTGTCGATCCGATTACTCTCCCGCCGACCAAAACGATCGGCGAAGCCCGCGCAGTGATGCAGCAGTTTTCGATTTCCGGAATTCCGATCACCGAAAACGGCAAGCTCGTCGGCATTCTCACCAATCGCGATTTGCGATTTGAGAAAGATTTCTCTGCCCAAATTGGCGCAGTGATGACCAAGAATAATCTGGTGACTGTCCCGCAGGGCACCGATCTTGAGACCGCCAAAGAAATTCTGCATAAGAATCGAATCGAAAAACTTCTGATTGTCGATGACCAGTACATGCTTAAGGGCATGATCACTGTCAAAGACATCATGAAAAAGATTCAGTATCCCGGCGCCTGCAAAGATGATCGTGGCCGCCTGCGCGTCGCGGCGGCAGTCGGTGTCGGCGGCGATTTGGCCAAACGATCTGAAATGCTCGTTGCCGCCGGAGTCGATATGCTGGCGGTGGATTCATCCCACGGTCACTCCGAGGGAGTGCTGGGCGCCGTTCGCCAGCTAAAAAAGATGTACCCGAATGTACCGGTGATGGCCGGCAATGTGGCCACCGACGACGGCACCAAAGCCCTCATCGACGCCGGCGCCGATTGTGTCAAAGTCGGTATTGGCCCCGGTTCGATCTGCACAACTCGTGTCGTAACCGGCGCGGGTATGCCGCAGATCACGGCCATTCTCAAAGCATGTGAAGCCGCCGCCAAGAGCGGCACGCCGATTATTGCCGACGGCGGCATTCGCTACTCCGGCGATATCGCCAAGGCGCTGGCCTGCGGGGCATCGGCGGTGATGCTCGGCTCGCTTTTCGCCGGAGTCGAAGAATCCCCCGGCGAAACGATGCTTTTCGAGGGACGCTCGTTCAAAGTCTATCGTGGTATGGGATCAGTCAGCGCGATGCGCTCCGGCTCGGCCGACCGCTACTTCCAGGACCCGACCGAAGAGATGTCAAAGTTTGTTCCAGAGGGAGTTGAGGGAAGAGTTCCCTACCGCGGACCGCTTTCCGAAATGGTCTTCCAGTTGGTCGGCGGATTGCGGGCCGGTATGGGTCTGTGCGGCGCCGCCAACTTGGCGCTACTGCGAAAAGAAGCGAAGATGGTCAGGATTACCAGCGCCGGAGTGGTGGAATCGCATCCCCATTCGGTGCCGATAACGAAAGAGTCGCCCAATTACCGGCGAATGACGTAGATTATCTACGGCAGTAGAGTCATCGCGAGCCCGCCGAAGGCGGGATGCCTCGCAATGACAAGAAGATCGGCGGCGTTGCGCATGGGCGCGGCGAAGCCCCCAAAAAAAGAAGTTAGTTGTTATGTTGTGTTATAAAAAACGAAAGCCACTGAAAGCAGGGAGAACAGTCGCGCAGTAAACCACAGTTTATTGTGAGGAAAGTCCGAGCTCCAGAGAATCAGGACGCCCGGTAACACCGGGGCGGAGCGATCCGACGGAAAGTGCCACAGAGAAGCAGACCGCCTCGCGCAAGCGGGGTAAGGGTGAAAACGTGGTGTAAGAGACCACGGTGTCGTGTGGAGACATGCGGCGCTGGTAAACCCCGTCCGGAGCAAGGCCAAATAAGGGAAGAGGAGTTGATTCGCTCCGTCTGATTCCCGGGTAGGCCGCATGAGCGGGCGGGTAACCGTCCGCCAAGATAAATGACTGTTGCTTCCGATCTGCGGAAGTCACAGAACTCGGCTTATATCCCTGCTTTCCGCAGCTTTCCAGCAATGGAGGGTATGCGAAATATGATTTGGGCGCACAAGACGTCCACTCCCCGCTGGGTGGTGGCGCCTGAACCCGAAGCCGATATGGTCGGTCGCTTAAGCGACGCGTCCAAACTTCCGGCCAATGTCATCAAGATTCTGGTCAATCGCCATCTCGATTCCCCCGAGTTGATCGACAAGTTCATCAACCCGCAGATGACCGATCTGAAAGATCCGTTCACCATGACCGGTATGCGCGAAGG
>CAYVWS010000293.1:0-2080 GCA_964455535.1 uncultured Ignavibacteriales bacterium
CCCCCATCGATTTATTTTATTGTAGATCTAAATCCTTGGTGGCGCCGACGGCGCGATCGCCGGAAGGGCAAGGTTTCGACATTTCTCGTTGCCCCCGTAGCTCAGTTGGATAGAGCAGCGGTTTCCTAAACCGTGTGCCGCAGGTTCAATTCCTGCCGGGGGTACTTCTAATCATTTGACCCCCAACCGCTTCGCCCGCGAAATACTTCCCGAAAACCGGTTGACTTCGGTCGGGCCGGCCGATATATTTTTTGCCTATTTTGGACCCCTGTACCGTCTTTGGTACAGCGATCTTTGAGTGGAATGGATAAGGAGTTGGTGGAATGAAACGGTTGGTCACAGTTGCATTGCTTCTTTTCGTCGGTGCGGCATCACATGCACAGGACATAGAAATCCCGCTGGTAGTAGATACGACAATCGGTATACCCGGCGTGTTCGATATCGGCGGCGCCGGCGCACGAGCCAGAGGGATGGGGAGTGCGTACATCGCCGCAGGCGATGATGCTGCTGCGGTCACGTTCAATCCGGCCGGCCTCTACTCAATCGACAAGACTTCGATGACATTCGGTTTTGACCAGTTTGTCGCGCGCGGAAATGTGTCATTTTCCAACATCTACGTTCCGCAGAAGGGATCCTTCGGCGGCATCGGATTTTTCAGCATCGTTTCGCCGTTCCGAATCAAGGGTCACGGCTTCGTCGGAGCGCTGAGCTATGGCAGAACGTCCGATGAGGCCTACAACAGCGCTGTCGACGTCGGATTTCTGATCGACCCGGATGGCCCGTCGCCGCAGTACGACACCGTCTTGTATCAGGTTTCGATCAGACAACGGTACCACGCCGAGTTCCATCCGATCACCTTCGGCTTCGGCACCCGCTTGAGCGAAAAAGTGGCAGCTGGACTTTCTCTGGCTATTATCACCGGCAGATCAGTGGATGATCTCGCCCAACGCAATATCGCCGACGGCTGGTTTGTGGCTGAAAAATTTCCTCAGCCGGTACAGTACGACTTCTACGGCGGCTTGATCGATACGTCCAAATTCTCCGCCGTCACCTTTTCGGCCGGATTCAAATACACCAGCGACAAAACTCTTCTTGGCGCCGTTTTGAAATTGCCGTACACCCTTCGTCAGACTACCGGCCGCACCCTCCGTGCCACCACATTCGTCAATGGCCAGGAATACCTGAACGGTTCGGGTGTGATTTTCCGCGACAATAACGTGATTGATATCGAAATTCCGATGTTCATAGGCGTCGGCGCCGCGTACAAACCGGATACAAACACGACCTTTGCGGCCGACTTCGAGTATCGTCCGTTTTCCGGCAAAGAAGTGAATATTCGCGACTCTGTCCGCCTGGTGCCGGGCGCGAAAGATCAGGAATTCTTCCGCACGGCCGACCCCGGATGGCGAAACGTACTTATCATTCGCACCGGCGCTGAAAAGTTCTTTGAGACAAACAGCACGATGTTCCCTCGGGTGCCGCTCCGCGCCGGTATCGGCTTCATGCCGATTCCGTCCCCGAACTACACCAACGGCGTACCGTCCGGAACCGCCACTGCCCTGAACCTTTCACTGGGATCGGGCGTTTGGTGGTCGCTTCTGCACCTGGACGTGGCTTATACCTTCCGCAGTCTCAAACAGACCTACGAAGACCAGTACGGTGCCACCGAAATCAACGGAAAATCGCACCTGCTGTATGTGACCTTTACCGGCTATTTCTAAGCTGGGATGATATGTGCAAATCGGAAGACCGGTCTCTGGCCGGTCTTCTCTGTGTAAGACCAAAGGCCTTTTTGCCGATATAGAGTGAGAACCCTCGACCACCGGAGAAGTAAATGCACAGCAAAGTCAAGCTGTCAAAGCGTGAGATAAAAGAAGACAAGCTCACCACGTTCGTGATGACCGCCAAAGATCAGTTCGCCGACAGTTGGCAGTATATCGTTATCGGCGCCGTCGTCGTCATTCTTATCGTCGCCGGAACCGTGTTCTTCTTCTCGAATCGGGCGTCACAACAGGTGGAAGGGACTGAAAAACTGTCCAAGGCCCTGGTGGATTATCATAACAATAATACCCAGGTGGCG
>CAYVWS010000294.1:0-2067 GCA_964455535.1 uncultured Ignavibacteriales bacterium
GTCTGCCCGCCGATACCGGCGTCGACTTCGTCAAACACCAAGAGAGAATGCAGATGCTTGGAATTCTTCTTCGCCGCACTCTTGAGCGCCAGAAGCACGCGCGAAATTTCACCGCCTGAGGCGGTCTTAACAAGTGACTTGAGCGGTTCGCCCGGATTGGCTGAGAATACAAATCTCGCCGACTCCAATCCATGTTCGGTCGGGCGCACTGCTTTCTCCTCGACAATCACTCCCGACGGATCATCCTCGTAGATAAACTCAACATCGAACCCGCCGTTATCGATGGCCAACTCGCCCAGTTCTTTGACCACGAGTTTCTTCAGATACGCCGCCGCTTTGACCCGGAGATCGTGCAGTTCTTTCGCCTTGCCTATGTACGCCGTCTCACAGCGCGTTTCGCGCTCTTCCAGTTCGGCGATATACTCTTCGGTGTCGGGATGCTCAAGCAGCTTCTTGTTGATAGCATCGAGTGTTTTGACAATCGACTCTTCCGAGCCGCCGTATTTCTTCTTTAGCGCGTAGATTTCGTCGAGGCGCAAGTTGACATCTTCGAGCCGCTTGGGATCATCGGAGAGCGATCCGCCGTACTGTTCAAGCGTTCGTCGAATATCTTCAATGCGATAATCCACGTCGGCCAATTCAGTCAGCGGCTTTTCCAGATACGGATCGATTGCGGCAATCTTGGATAGCTCGCGTCGGGCCTGACGAATCAACTCGAGCACCGAGCCGGTGTCACCGTCGAGCAACTCTTGTATCGCACCGGCGCCGGCCATGAGAAGTCGCGCCGAGTCCAGTATCTTTCGCTCGCGCAGGAGTTCTTCTTCTTGTCCCGGCTTGATGTCGGCTGATTCGATTTCGCGCTGCTGGAACAAAAGCAGATCGCGCTCGGCGGCATAGGCGGCCTTGCGGTCACGCACCCGTCGCAATTCTCCGAGTGCCCGCTGCCATTGGTCGAACAAGTCTTTCACCTCTGCGCTCAGCGTCTCCAGATCGGCGAACCGATCGAGGAAGTAGAGGTGGTTTTCCTCATCCATCAGCATCTGATTGGCATGCTGACCGACGATTTCAGCAATCGGCGTGGTTACATCGCGCAAGGTAGTCAGAGTCGAATTAGTGCCGTTGATCCGGACTTTGGATGACCCATCGCGTGTGATCTCGCGCTCAATGGTAATGCTCTCGTCACTTAGAAAATCCGCGAAGGTCGTCCGGTAGGCCGCAGGTAACTTCGATACATCAAAAGTCGCGACAACAGTCGCTTTGTCGGCGCCGTGGCGAATGTACTCTTTATCCGCCCGCTCACCTAACGCCAAACCGAGCGCGGTCACAATTACCGATTTCCCTGCGCCGGTCTCGCCGGTTAATACCGACATGCCGGGGCCGAACAGCAGTTCCGCCTCGGTCACCAGCGCGATATTCTGTATTTTCAGCTTGGTCAGCATTACAAACCGTAACTTTTCAATTCCTGCAACAATTCAGTCGCTTTGTCATGATCTCCGGCCGCTTCGGCCTTGGCCAGTTCGTCCTGTAGTCTATTGCGAATACGTTTCTTCTTTCGCTCGACGAAATCGCGGGTGCGTGCAATCGCCTCGCTGTCGATCTTTTCCGGCTCCCACGTCTCGGCAGCCAGTTCGGTGATGGCTGAAATTGCGTCGGTGTCGGTGAATCTGTCAACCAAAGAGCGGGCGTCGATTGCGCCCGCCTGACGATACTGGTTGACCATCGCCGAATACAATCGGCGGTACTGGGCCGACACAAAGTCTTCGGGTGACACCTGTAATATCATATCGTCAACTGAACCGGGATTATTGAAAAGAATCGACAGAAAGTTACGCTCGAACTTATCGCTGGAAGTGCCTGTGGGCGTTGGGGATGCCGACGCCTCTCGTCGCTTGGTCCCGGCTTGTAGGAGATCGGGGTTTACCCCCAGCGTATCGGCCGCCTCCTGCATAAAGATCGACCGTCGGGTGGGATCGGAGATCCGTCCGGCCAAGGCCCCAAGCTCTTTGACCAGCTTCTCCTTTGCGATGATGCCCGTCCTTTCAATTTGGACATCGCGAACCCGGAAGG
>CAYVWS010000295.1:0-2063 GCA_964455535.1 uncultured Ignavibacteriales bacterium
GCCGGGATATACATCGCCTCGTCGATCAGACGAAACTTGATCGAGAAATCAATGCGTGGATTCCAGTTCGGTTTGTGATTGGAAATGACATCGTCGCCGCCGAAGGAAATCCCCATCATGAAGCGATTGGACAAACCGATATCGGTGAACCCGATTCCTCCTCCGCCGGGAAATACCCGCACCCCCATATCGAAATAACTGCGCTTGAGTGTTCGTGCTGTCGGCATGTCGACCAGCCAGCGCGGCGGATGCTCATACAGGGTATGCGCATTGTCAGAAGAATCGGACGACAGATCGGCATCCGGCTGCGCATAAATCGGCAACGCAAAAATTGCCACTGCGGACAGCGCGGATATCAGGCGACGACATGTCTTGGGCAGACTTTTCATAATATACCAGTACACCGATGATACCCCCGACCGCGCCTGAGAGTCAAAATAAAACAACGCGGTGGTTAGGCCCGATGGTCACCGCGAAAGCGGATGATCCGTCTCAACCATCTGCAGAAAAAGCCGCGCCAGTTTCTCCGTTACCGGCCCGGTTTTGAACTTCCACACTCGTTTGCCCTCTGAAATAACTTCGACCGGACTGATCAGCTTGAGCGAACTGCAGATGAAGACCTCGTCGGATGAGCAAACCGAACGCAGAGTTTCGCTCTTTTCGACAACACGGATTCCCGTCTGCCTGGCGACATCGAGAACAGTTTTTCGCGTCGTGCCGTCAAGACACCCCGCCGACAGGGGAGAGGTATAGAGACGCCCTTGGCGAATCCAGAAGATGTTGGCCGAAGTCACCTCGGCGACTTTTCCGCTTTCGTTTATCAGCAGGGCATCGTCGAATCCGTCTGCCAGCGCCTTGCGAAAGGCCGCCGCCTGAATTGCATACGATACCGTTTTGATTTGTCTGAAGATTGAATCCTGATCGACCCGAAAATCAGAGACTTGCAGTTTGTACGGACGCTCCAAAAACTTGTGCTCAGACGCAGAAATGACCACGCGCGGCTTTCCGGGTTTAGCCGTCCAGCGGGCTGAGTCACCCGAAGTTATTGTCAAACGGACTTTCTTGTACCGCGCCGGGTGCTTGGCCGCTGCCGCGGCCAGCCACTTTCGAATGGTTGCCACCGGAACCGGCAGTTTCAGGTCGATAACCTTAGATCCCTTAGTCAGCCGCTCCATATGGCGTTTGCAGAAGATCAGTCGGTCATCGACAGCCAAAAGCGTCTCGAACAGGCCTTCCGCATACAGAAAGGTATTGTCCAGCACCGAGATTTTGGCGTCTTCGGCGCCGACAAATCTTCCGTCGATCGAAGTAATTACCAGCGGCTCTTTTTTGGGCATCATTTCTCCGGTCGGCAAAGCTACATCCGGCCGAACAATTGTCAAGGATTGAGCAGAATCATTGACTCGCCTCAATGTAGATTGTACTCTTGGGCATGGATGCGCTGAAGATTCTGGCGGTTTTTGTCGCAATTGTCTTCGCCCTTCGCAAAAAGCTCCCCGTCGGTCCGATTCTTTTTGGCGCCGGACTATTTCTGGCAATCCTCTACCAGCTTCCAATCGCCGACCTATTCAATGGGTATTATCAACTTGTAACGTCGATCAGATTTCTTTCGCTTACCGCCGTCATTCTGTTGGTCACGATTTTGGGCCGACTACTGCAATCGCTCGGATATCTTGACCGCCTCGCTTCCGCTTTTCGCGGCCTCTGGGGAGGGGAGAGGACCGCGGCAATGATCTTGCCGCCCGTTGTCGGCCTGATGCCGATGCCCGGAGGCGCACTTTTGTCCGCGCCGTTGGTAGGGCAGGCGATGGCCGATCAGAAGTACTCGCCTGAAATGCGCACTGCAACGAACTATTGGTTTCGACATCTGGTCGAGTTCTCCTGGCCGGTCTATCCGGGAATTATTCTCACCGAAGCGATTACCCATGTCCCGATCGGGCAGGTCGCGCTTCTCCAACTCCCGCTGGCACTATCGATGACTGTGATCGGCTATTTCTTCTTTAGCAGAAAGATCGACATCGGCGGCAACGGCCGGGTGAAACTGAGTCAAACTCTCGTAGGAT
>CAYVWS010000296.1:0-2059 GCA_964455535.1 uncultured Ignavibacteriales bacterium
ACCACGATCGTTCCTTCGGAGTCTCTCTCGGTCGCTTCTCACGGCGGCTGGAAACGTCTGCAGCTCGAGCGGCTCGTCTGGTACTATCTCGCTTCAAGCAATAGAACATTTTTTTGTCTTTCCAGCAATACCGGCGGGCCGAATCTACTGCCTAACGACTTCAAAGTCGGCGATACGCTTTATAAGTGGATTCCCGCTGTTGCCAGAAATGTCGGGTATCCGTTGGGACCGAGGTACGTCGCCGCCTCCGGCACCGATCCGACGGGTCAGAGCTACACGCTCTACCGGCGCGATTTCAGCAGGGCGATCATGCTCTATCGCCAGCAATCCGGCGCCAATTACACTTCCGGTTCGGCGATCAGCTACAATCTCGGCCAGGAATGTACGCCGATCGATGCCGACAACCAGCTGGGCGCTTCAACCAGCACCGCGTCAATTCGCAACATGGAAGGTCAGATCTGGTGGACGACGACGGTACCGCAAGCGCCGTCAACTACACCGAACTTCAAGAATTGGAGGCGGTCATGAGACAATTTCTCTATCCGGTCGTTGTGACCATTGCGGTCTTGGTTCTGCCGCATTACGGCGCTGCCGCTTCTTTCGTTCTCGGCGCCGGAAGTGGATCGGAAGCCGACGCAACATACATTAACGAGGCCGCCACCAGTGGCAACTATGGATCGAACACCCGTCTATGGCTGGGTGGGACATCATCGGGCAACGACGCCTATCTCCTGCTCAACTGGCCCGCGCTCAAAGATTCGCTGGTCAACCGAACGGTCGACGCCTGCTCGCTCTTCGTCAAACCGCAAGCCACCGTCGATAATGTTGACGGGCTCTTCGCCTGCTACCGTATCCGCTCCGGCCGCGACTGGGTTGAAACTCAGGCGACCTGGTCGGATTTCAAAACATCGAATAGTTGGTCAGCTGCCGGCGCCAAAAGCACCGTCAGCGATATTCACTCAAATCCGGTCGATGCAAAAGTGGAATCGCAGTTTGTAAACGGCGTCTATACCGCCTTCGATATCACAAGCATCGCACGCCAGTGGGACGGCGTCGACAGCGCCAATTGCCGCGGCGTCGTGCTAAAGCAATTCGGTGGCACCGACCAGACCCAAATTGATCTGGCGTCCGACGACAACGCCACAACCGGGAATAGACCCAAGATCAAAGTAGTCTACCACGACGGCATCGATGTATCGCTGACAGGTCGTCGCCGCAATCTCATGACAAATCTGCTGAAACGAAATCCAATGACTCGCACTCTATCTTCGCAAAAGGGGCATAAATGAAAAAGCTGCCGCTCATACTCTTTCTGCTGCCGCTATTGGTCGGGACCGGCTGGGCCGGCGGCATCGTAAACAACTCATCATCCGGCACCATCACGCCGGAGGATTCAATTTCGGTCCTGCTCAAATCGGTCTACTCAATCGGCAATCCGGTGGCCGCCGATTCCTTCTACATACTTGTGCTCGGACCCAAAGGCGACTCGGTCTTTGCCGAGCGCGGCACCAATGCGGGGCTGGCGCGCATCGACTCGGTCCGCGCCGGAAGTGTGACGTCGTATATTTTCAAAGCCCAGGTTTCGGATATCGACGGCGCCGGTTTGATTGGCAAGTATACCCTGCAGGTATGTCCCAAGAAAAATTCGCCGCTCTATATCACGCTGAATATCTACGAATTTCAGATTACCGGAGCCGAGCTGTCGGATGCCCTTGACTCCGCCGGTGTTGCGGCGCGCGGCGGCATATTCACCACCGCCCAGCGCGACAGCATTCTTTCGGCGCTGGCCGATGCCGTGCTCGGCAACAAAGTCTGGAACCGCGCCTACACTTCGGCCTTCACTACAGGGTCGATCGGCGATTCGCTAAATAACAAATCGCCCAACGAGATTTTTGCAGTCGTAAATGATTCTGCGAAATTGTACCGACAGTCCGGCCGAGCCATCCACGATTCGGCCGCAACTGTATCTGTTATGGCTGATTCGGTCTGGGCCAAACAGGTGGCACGAGAATTCACGCGCGCCATCATGCCCGCCAAAGGAAAAGTCGGCGGCACGCCA
>CAYVWS010000297.1:0-2059 GCA_964455535.1 uncultured Ignavibacteriales bacterium
GATGCACGCCCATATAGGTGCGACTGCCGGTACTGCGCCGTGGATCGATATGCGCGAACGAATCGAAATATCTCGATTTGCGGATCATGTCCCGGTCAAACCCGGACAGATCGAAAACTCGGCCGTTTTGATCGCGTTCCCAGACTGAATTACCGCTGCATCCGCGCGTGATGTTCATGGCGTCCGATTTGAATTGCAGGAGATATTTGTCCGGCAGCATCACCCAGGCGGTCAGCTCGCCTTCCATGCCGCCCATCGTAGCGGTCCCGCGATAGAAAATAGACTCAAGCTTCAGGACGCTGTCCTTAGCCGCCGCCCCGCCGATCGACAATTCGAGGAGGGAATCGATATCAATAGCCGCGACCGGCGCCGACAAACAAAACAGAGACGCGGCGACCAGAGCGAGATATCTGAACATGATCAGTATTCCTGCCAGTTGTAATCGGCAGCGACAATCAGCCCGATGAGCGTCCAGAACAGCACCAGCGCGGTGCCGCCGTAGCTGATAAACGGCAGCGGCAGACCGGTGACGGGCATGATGCCGAGCGTCATGCCTATATTGACGATAAACTGGAAAAGAATAATCGAGGCCGCGCCGGCGACAAGAAACGAAGTGAATCGCGAACGGCAGCGCGCGGCGATGCGAATACAGCGGAAGAATAGATACCCGAACAAGGCAACGACGATCAGACATCCGAGAAGCCCGAATTCTTCTCCGAGCACCGAGAAAATAAAGTCGGTGTGGCGTTCGGGAAGAAAGTCAAGGCGCGACTGCGAGCCGGACATGAATCCCTTGCCGAACAATCCGCCCGAACCGATTGCGATTTTCGACTGGATAATCTGGTACCCCGCGCCGCGCGGATCGTTTCCGGGATCGAGAAAAGTGATGATTCTCGCTTTTTGATAATCGTGAAGTCGATTCCAAACGAAGGGAGTAATCATGCCGAAACCAAGATTGGCGATGAAAGCGAAGACGGCAAAAAGCAGTCCCGGCTTAAGAAAGACCAAAAAGAGCAGTAGAACAACCAGATAGATTGCCCACGACAACCAGTGTGAGGCCGCCACCAGTGACGCGACCGGAGAGACGATCAACAGCAGATACCACGGTGACAATCCGGACCAGAACCAGAGGGCGAACAACAGCACAAAGAACACCAGCGATGTCCCCAGGTCCGGCTGTTTCAGAATCAAAAGCGCCGGGACCACACACATCAGCGCCGAAACGGTCAACCGCCGCTTTGATGTCACCGGCAGTCGTGTGTAGGCGAAAAACCGTGAGAGGGCCAGCAGCAGGCCGATCTTGGCAATGTCCGAGGGCGACACTGAGACCGGGCCCAGATCAAACCAACGGGTTGCTCCCAGTCGCGAGTGGCCCGCCACCAGCACCAGCGCGACTAACGCGACACCTGCCCCATAAATGACGTACGCCAACAAATCAAGGAATCGAGTCGGAACATGCACGATAACCGCCGCCGCTCCGAGCGCAACCAAGAGCCACATTGATTGACGGATGTAATAATCTCGTTCAAAGACACTCGTGGAGGAATGCGTCGCCGACATGATTAGCAAAATGCCTATGACGGTCAGGGCGAAGGCCGTGCCGATGAGCCGCCAGTCAAGACTGCGATAGTTGAGCATCATCGCTTGACTCCGGTTGAACTGACCAGCGCAATCGTATCGAGTCCGAGCTTTTTGTACATATACTTCTGAATGATCTGTCCCACCACCGGCGCGGCAACCTCGGAACCGTGACCGGCATTTTCAACAATCGCACAACAAACGATCTCCGGATTTTCAAGCGGCGCGACCCCCACGAACCAAGAGTGATTGTCGCCGTGCGGGTTTTGCGCTGTGCCGGTTTTCCCGCCGACCGTGTAGTACTTATTGCGCAGACGCCGGGCCGTGCCGTGGTCGCCCTCCACTACCAGTCGGAGCCCTTCCATGAGCGCGCTCAGTGTGCTCTCTGAAAATGGAAGCTGAAAGGCAACTTCGGGTGGTACGGGCGCGTTTCTTCCGTCTGGATACCTGATTGATTTGACCACATGCGGCCGATATACGA
>CAYVWS010000298.1:0-2055 GCA_964455535.1 uncultured Ignavibacteriales bacterium
CATAAACGGTGGGTTGAATGTCCCCCTGAGCGTGATCCCGAATAGCGCGGCAGTAAACCGTAACTGACACGATTGTGCAGGAATTGGAAGTCGGATTCTCGATTGCGTACACATCGGTGAACGGCGAATTGTCGCAGACTTTCAGGTAGGTGGACGCATCATCGGCGATAACCTCGCTGACACACTGCCAGTTGGCAGCACAGCCGGAGCGGGTCGGAATGTTCGTGATCGATCCTGCGCCGCTCGGCCGTAAAATTATCGAATCCGAGCCGGTGCAGCCACCGCCACCGCCGCCGCTGCTGAAATACGCTGAGGCGAATTTCACTACCAGCTGCGGATCCCCGAGGTGACGGGGGAGCACGGTGTAATACCGGCGCAGCGTGTCATTGGCCGGCTTATAGACAAACCGGAAGTACCGCTTGCCGGCGGGAATCGAGTCGATCGAGAAATTCCCCGACGACTGCGGCGCATAGGTACGCGTTACCATTCCGCTTCCGCCGCTTGGGATATCCACCAAAATATCAACTGAGTCTTTCTTGATTGTTCCAGGAAGCGAATCGTTCTTATCGCGGATTGATCCGATGACCGTATTGAAAAGATAGTCGGTCGTGGAGTCGCACAGCTTTTTGGAAATCGTTGAGCCGTGACCGGTTGATGTCACCACGATGCCGCCCGAATAACTCATCGCCTGCCCCCAGGCGTCGGTGCGGAACGAGAGCGAATCGGAAGTGTGCTCGATCTGAATATACGGGCCGTTCCAGAGCGCCAAACCGGGGTTGGTGTATAGTGCAGAGAGATTGGGGGGGAAGGCGCCGACATCGCCGACATAGCCAAAGTCGGACCGTGCGCCATTCTGCATTTTTTCAGGATCGCCGACAATCGCGTTGGCGACTGCTTCGAGTTTCCGCTCGGTCTGAAGTCGGCGTGTGTCTTCGACAGCGACCGTCATCGACTGCATCGCCACCGCTGCCATGACTCCGATCACAACGATCAGAATCAGCAGTTCAATAAGTGAAAAGCCGCGGTGGTTGTTGGGCATCACGTTCTCACCAGACCTTTCGGAAAAGCTGGATGTTTACAGCCGAAGTCGACGACGGATCGACGGCCAACTGACGGCGGAGCGTATCGTTGAATGGCGCGTAGACCACCCGCAGCTGATGCAGGCCGATCGGAATCGAATCGAAGCGAAGATATCCGTCAGCAGAAGGGAATTTAACTTTGGTCGTTGTCGCGCCGCTGCCGTTGGGAATATCCAGAAGCGCTTTTACCGAATCTCGATAGATATTTCCCGGCGGCACCAAATTGAGATCGGTGATGGTTACCGAGACCTGATTGTACAGAAGCGCCGACGCCGACGGCGAGATGGTGCGCGTGATCGCCGATCCACCGCCGCTTGATCCTATGGTGACGCCGCCTGAGTAGGTCAGAGTCTGGCCCCAACCGTCCTGTTTGAATCGTGTGTTGGAACCATCGGGTGTCAGGTCATCAACGATGTACGGCCCGCGCCAGGTGGTGTAACCTCCGGGGTTGGAAGCGAGGGCGTCAAGATTGGACGGAAACGCGCCGACATCGCCGACATAGCCGTAGCTCGTGCGATTGCCGCCGGATACAAGCGACGGGTCGCCGACGATTGCTTTGGCGATGCGATCCAATCGCTGCTTGGTCAATTCGACTTTCGCCACATCATTCGCGCCGCGCATGGAGCGCATTGCGACAGTGGCGATGATCCCCACGATGATGATGACTACAATCAGCTCGATAAAGCTGTATCCGTGACTTTGTGTAATTCTGGCTTTCATAACGATGCCGTATAACCCGTATCATCTGGTATATCGGCAGGTTAGACCGAGACCTTGGGAGATAGGGGAGATTCCGGCCGGCAAAGGAAAACGGCCTCGCAGGAGGCCGTTTCAGATTGAAACTACGGGAGTCATCCAAGAATTACATAATAATCACAAACTTCCCGATCTGCGTCCGATCTGGCGACTCGACTACCCAATAGTACAACCCCGCCACCGGCAGCATCGTGTTGCGGGTGATCAAATCCCAGGCATC
>CAYVWS010000299.1:0-2052 GCA_964455535.1 uncultured Ignavibacteriales bacterium
CTTTCGGCAGACCGCGTGCGATCATATCGTCAGCGGTAGATTCGGATATGACGTTGAATTGAAATCGCCCGTAGACCGACAAGAGCGGCTTTTCGGCAAGATAGACATAACTTCCGATAACCGGGTTTATCTCCTGAAAGACGGTGGTCGCGAACAGATGCGGGACTACAACCAGCGTTTTCACTTTCAGGTACCACGGTGTATAAAACGGAATCTTGTTGATGTCTTCGACGAGGATATCGAACTTTTCGCGTTTGACCAGTTTGCGCAGCAGAAACGGCACAACGAGATTAAAGTGATGCCGTCGGCCGGTACGAATTATGCGAATCCCCTCGACCATTTCATCTTCGGCGCACCCCGGCCAACCCGAACAGACGAGTGTGACTTTGTGACCGTAAGTTACAAGGCGTCGCAGGAGTTCCTCAAGATGAACCTCCGCGCCGCCCGCGAACGGATTTTTCAGGTCGTTCCAGTTGAGCGCGAGGATATTCATTTCTTGGGGGTGTCGCCAGCAGGCGGTTGCTTGAGTGATTCTTCTTCGAAGGGCGACCAACCGGAATTAATCTGATCGAGCGCCTGCTTGATCGGAGCGTCATTCGGATTCGCTTCCACCCACCGGACAAGCACCGACCGTATGCCGGCGAGATCTTTGCGCTCGACATAGATCCGCATCAGTTCATCGAAGGCCGGCCGGTTGTCGGGTTTGGCGGCCAGCATGCTGTCCAGAATTGTCACCGCCATTTCGGGGTTGCTGGATTTGCGATAAGAGCGCGCCCAGAGCGTAGCGATCTTGTCACGGTTAGTTGATTGGGCGGTGGCTGTCAACTGGCGAAGTGCGGCCGTGTCACCGCGCTCCAGCAAGCTGTATCCAACTTGTTCGTTGATGGTCGCGTCCCATGGGAAAATCTGTTGTGCGGAAACCAGCACACTCTCGGCTTCGGCTTTTCTGCCTGCTCGTCGAAGGGAATCGGAGATGATGGTGAAGCATCCGGTCAGATTTGAAATCGTCCGGATTGAAAATTCGTCTTTGTAGATCGTCGGATCGGACCATCCGCGATGTTTGAAAGTGTTCGTATCGGACAGATATTCCCACGTTTCAGCCAGATTGATCAGTGGATCTTTGGGGTCGGCTTTGAGCCGGAACATGAAACGGCTGAAGGTCAGAAGCGAATCGATATTCTGTCCGCCATACTGGCGTTCGTCGCCTCCGCAGGTAGCGGAAAAATTGATCGGGAATTTCCCGATATTATTCTCGATCACCTGATCGACCAGTTGATCCTGAATTTCGAGTCGACGGCCGTCCTGCAACTTGTACGGCCGCAGGGCGCGCGTTTCGGCGTCGGTCCACGTGATCTTGACGCCCATATGATCCCGAACTTGACGGATATACCAGTCGGTATTGGCCAGCGACAAATTGATATTGCGGACATCCTTGCGAATGCCGAACGCTTCCTGCAGCGCCCAAAGCGGAAACGTGTCGTTGTCACCGGCGGTGAACAGAACGGCATCTTTGTCAGCGGACTGCAGAAGATTCCAGGCGTAGTCATACGCTACATAATTGCGGGAGCGATCGTTTTCAAAGTAGTTCTTCGCGATTGCGAAAGTCGGCGCGACGAACAAGACACACGACAATGCCACCGCCGCCGAGCTGATCGCTGACAACAGCTTGGCGGTCGACTCGCGAATCACCTGCACTAACATAGCGATGCCGATGCCGATCGCAATTCCAAAGAGCATGAATCCGGGTGTCCAGAAGTAATCGCGGTCGCGAACTTCGGTGTAATCCATATTGGCGCCCGGGACGAATTTGGTACCGTCGGCGAAATTCATATAGAGCACCAGCCCGGCTGTGCATAGTAGTAGCAGCACACTGATGAAAGCCCCTGCTTCCGGTCGTCGCCGCGTGATTTCCCAAATGCCGAAAATTCCTAGAATAAACAAGCTTAGAAATTTGGCGCCATTGATACCGTACTGCTCGGAGAAAAATCCCCAGAAGCCCATCCGACGGAAGTTGCCGAACTGATTGAGCCACTCACCCCGACGGCTGAACAT
>CAYVWS010000300.1:0-2050 GCA_964455535.1 uncultured Ignavibacteriales bacterium
TTGAACCCGCCTTCTTAGTCTACTCAACAAGCGAAATTGCGGGTCCCAAAAGGGACCCACACTACAATTTCTCGTAGTGGTGATAGACCTCAGAGACGAATTGCTATTTCGGGAAAAATAGCGCGCCGGTGTCCTGTAGGAAGTGCGCGATAATCCCCGGCCAGATCGAGCCGGTGCGGATATACAAAAGCGAGAAGAGCACACCGTAGACTGTAATCACAATGAACCCCGGCCAGCCCTGATAGGCATGGCAGGCGCCGAAGGCAACAGCCGATACGATTGTTGCCGCTGTCCACCCCGGCATTTTCCCGATCAGGCGAAACCGCGTCATCAGATACCCGCGAAACATGCTTTCTTCGCAGATACCTGCGGTCAGGGAGACGCATACCCAGACAACTTTTCCGAACGGATCCTGCGGAATCAAGAGTCCGATTTCGCCGGGCATCGGCAGGCCAATTTGTCCCAGCACCCACGCCAGTCCAGACAGAAGCGTATAGGCCGCCAGTAGAAAAGCCCCGCCCCAGGCAAAGTAGATCGGGCGTAACTTGTCGAATCCGAGCCCGGCCAGCCCGGTTTTTTCTACATAGGTGGCGCCAAACACCACGAGAAATATCGCCCACTGGATTGCGATAGTCCCCAGCAAGAGTACCAGAAGCATTGGCTGATCGAGACTCTTGAGCATTTTGATTGGGTCTTCGCCGGCGCCGAATATCGATATCGCCGGGTATCCCACGATCAGAAATGCCAGCGAGAACCAGGTGAAAAAATGAGAGGTGAAGTTGCCGTTGCCGGATTCGAGGCGAAATTTCTCGAATTTAGACTGAGGCGGATTGTCACTGGGCGGAATTTGCGACGTCAGATAGTCGGCGGGAGTATCACTCACAGTCACCTCAAACGGGCTGGGGCTTGGCCTTGGTCAGACCGCGGCCGATCAGCGCCGCGCCGATAATGATCAACACGATCGGCCAGGAGTCCTCCACCGACGGGATCACTTCGTTGAAAACCATCAACAGGTAGATACCCAGTCCCAGATAGATAAGACCGCTGACTAACGGACGCTTTTGCCGCGCATTGACTTTGCCTGACATCTTCTTGCCTTTCCAGCACGTTTGCGGGGGACGATACCGTCACCCTTTACAGGAATATACGCAAAACCGGTGCTGAAAGTCTCATAAGAATATATCGGCAGTTTCACAAATTCGCCCATGTGACTCACATGATGCCGCTTTGGTGCGACGGCTCCGTCCTGCTGTGACGCGGAAGGTGTCGACACAATTCTCCCGGCGATGTTTGTTCCGCTCAATCAAAAGAAAAGGCCGCAGACGTGGGCGGCCTCCAGAAAGAGCGGAGCAATGAATACCAGAAGAAAAAACCGGATCATCTACTGCGGTTGGCTGGCTGAAAACCGTCGGGTCGACAAAGAGCACAATGTCGAGGCGATTCCCGAATCCTTCATCGATTTCGAGTCGCTTGAAAGTTTCGAGTCCGAAGAACTTGAGCGGCTGGTACTGGAGCGACAGGGGGAGGAAGTTGCCGAGCGGATCAATCTGGCGGTGCAGGAAGCGATGCGCCACCTGACCGACGACGAGCGAGAGTTTCTGGCCCGCTTCTACAGTATGGGGCAGTGCTACCGCGAACTATCCGAGAAAAGCGGGCGCACGATTCACTCGCTTGAGTCCCTGCACAGGCGCGCCAAGCGCCGATTACGCAAACTTCTCACCGGATTTGTCAGGCGGGAGTTTGGCGTCGAAGTAAGCCGGGCAAAGGCCTGCCCGATCTGCGCTTCATCCACCAGGCGCGAGATTGACGAGATGCTGGCGTGTCACGCGCCGGAAGCTACTTGGCGCAAGGAACTTCGAATTCTAAGAACGCGCTTCCAACTCCACAAGGTTTCGCCGCAAACGATCATTGGACACATAAATTATCACTCATAGAAAGGGGCAAAAGATGTCCGAACGAACCGAGCCATCGAATGGATCACGCAAGGTCAGGGGAGAGCACTGCCTGAATATCCATGTCTCGCACGAAATGAAAGCGCAATTGCAGGCGC
>CAYVWS010000301.1:0-2033 GCA_964455535.1 uncultured Ignavibacteriales bacterium
AGGCCGCTGAGAAGGGGATGAAGATTGATCCAAGTCTGCCCGAAGTGCATCGGTCGCTCGGGAGATACCATATGTTCTCAGGCGATGTTGCCTCCGCCGAGAAATGCTTCCTGACGGCCATCAAGTACAACCCCAAGTATGCCCTTGGATACCGGACTCTGGGTTGGCTCAAACGCTCGGCGGGCAAGTACGACGAAGCCCTTCAATGGGCGCGCAAAGCGCTTGAGCTGGCCCCGACTGATCTGGAAACCCTGCTATTGCTGAGTCTCATCCACATGGATGAGAAACGGTTCACCGTCGCAACCTCTACTCTCCAGCGCGCTATTGAACTCGGCCCCGATTATGGTCGCGCCTACTACAATCTCGGTCAGGTGTACATAAAGCTGGGGGTCTTCGAGATGGCGATGGAAAACTATCTGCAGGCGATCAAATTCAAAGGCGATCCCAATTGCTACATCGACGCCGGCTATATAGGTCTGGTCACCGGTGATTATGTGAGCGCCCGTCAGCACTTCGAAGAATCAATCGGCGCTGGCTATCTGGCCTTCGCCGCTCATTATCTGCTTGGCTTCCTGGCCGACTTGCAGGCCGACGCCAAAGAAGCCCATTGGCAATACAACCGGGTCCTTGAATTGACCCAGACAAGCGAGGGGACCGCCATAGACGATATCCATATGCTGGGCTACCGGGCGCTCGCGCTAGTCGGAATCGGACGTTGGGACGAGGGGAAGGCCATCCTGTCCGACCTTGAAACACGCGCCGGTGATGCCGGCGAAGTACTTGCCAGTGTCGCAAGGGCTTGGGGTGTCATGGGGGACGCCGTCAAGGCCCGCGAATGGCTCAAAAAAGCCGTTGCCACCCACATGGGTCCAACCGAAAAAGAGATCCTGCCCGATCCGCATTTCCGCTTGCTCAAGACGCCCGCCTAAACCCCGAGGGTTTGGACAGTGCTTCCTGGTTTCATTCATGGACCGGACTTGTAGATATTTCTTGACCGCTTGGTACAACGCGTTATATTTCAACGCACTGGCCTGCTCGCTGTCAAACCACCGCGCGGTCATCTGGACGATGTGACATCGCAGGGTCTTACCATATCTTGTGATTCGACAAAAAAACTTTGCGTAGCCGAAAGAGAGCCTCACTCATGCGAAAGTTGTTCACGCTTCTTTCCTGCCTCATCATGATCTCCTCAGCTTTTGCAGGCGATAACAATCCCATTCCCGATAACACCATCCCGCCGACACAGGAACCGGCCGCCATTACCGGTCGCATTTGGGTCGAGCGGGTTTCAGGCATGTTCGTCGGCGACACCGGCACCTTCACTTTCCAGATAAATCTGGAAGTCCTGAATGTCGATCCGCCCTACGGCACGCACCTGTCCGGATTCACCAATGCGTTCAACATTTCCTCGCCCGACGGCGCGATTTGGAGCAATGTCGCCGGAGCCACTTCGGCCGCCCTCACCGAAGGATGGGGAGGCGAGATTGCTGTCACAACCTGGGCCGACGGACTCTCTCCGGATACCATCGGTTTTAAAACAACCGGCCAGCCCAAAAAATTTCTGAGCCCCGGTCAGTACGACTCGGCCTTCACCGTCAGCGTCTTGTTACACCGCTCGGAAAGAGGCAAGACCATTTGCCTTGACTCTATTTCTGTTCCGCCGACATATCAGTGGAAGTGGGATGTCAATGCGCTAACCCAATATCGACCCCGGTGGGAAGGTAAGCATTGTCTCACGATCGCCGCTCCCTATACCATTTCCGCATCCGCCGGCCCGAATGGTTCGATTTCTCCATCCGGCGATGTCGAGGTTGAAGCCGGCTCCGATCAGACTTTTAATATCACACCTTCAGCCGGACATCACGTTGCCAGTCTGTTGGTAGACGGTAACGCCGTGTCGCCTTCGACCAGCTTCACATTCAACGATATCGCAGACAATCACACGATCGCCGCGACTTTCGCCATTGACACCTTCACGGTCGAAGCCAGCGCCAGCGCCAATGGAACAATTACCCCAAACGGGACATTTACCG
>CAYVWS010000302.1:0-2017 GCA_964455535.1 uncultured Ignavibacteriales bacterium
ACAATCGGCACCCCCGCGCCGGACTCTTCATAGTAGAGCTTGATGTTGTCGAGCCCGGTTGTGAATGGCACTTTGTCAATTCCCTCACTCGTCACTTCGTGACATCCTCTCCCAAAGGGAGAGGAACTTGCGTCGCAACTCGGTTCACATTCTGCGAAGTACTGCCACCACTACCGGCCCCCCTCGCTCTATCGCCTTCTCCACTTGGGAGAAGGTGCCCGAAGGGCCGGATAAGGAAATTGGCTGCAATTTCCGCAAAAGCCTCATCCACCAACCGGACGATCCGAAGCAACAGCAAGCTATCACTCCCATGCTGTGAACTGCAAGCCGACTGCAGGGCGATTGCCTTCTCCCCTTGGGAGAAGGTGCCCGAAGGGCGGATGAGGGAATTTCCGATTCATTCCGATCGCTCTTCCCTTATCTCAGCAGCGACTTCGAGTATTCTCTCCAAAACGGCTTCTTCGGATCGTATCAATTCACTATTCCAAAACCGAATTACTTTGATACCGAGACTACGAAGAATCTTATCCCTTTCCGTGTCTTTCAGGGATGTTGTGGCTCGCGCATGGCCCGAACCGTCAAGTTCAATCGCCAATTTCAGTCGAGGACAGTAGAAGTCTAAAACGAAAGACCCCACCGGTTGTTGCCGACGAAACTTCAACCCGCCCAATCGGCGATCTCTTAAGAGCATCCAGAGCTTTGCTTCGAGCGGATTCTTGCACTTGCGTTGATTCCGAGCGAGGACAGTACTGACCGGAATTTGCTTGTCCTTCTTCAATTCCCTCACCTGTCACTTCGTGACATCCTCTCCCAAGGGGAGAGGAACTTCCATCGCAACCCGATTCCCACGCGGAGCCGTCAAGCGTTGACTAATGCCCCACCCGAACCAATGCCTTTTCCCCTTGGTAGAAGGTGGCCGAAGGGCGGATGAGGGAATTGGCCGCTACTACCCCTACAATCCCTCCACCACTCTCGCCATCTGAAACAACTCGAGCTCATTAAACCCCGCCGCGGTGAACTGCACGCCAATCGGACGGCCGTCGTGTGATTTACCATACGGCACCGAGATCGCCGGAATGCCCGCCAATGAAGCCGGAATGGTGTACGCATCACTTAGGTACATGGCCAACGGATCTTCGATCTTTTCTCCGATCTTGAACGCCGGCGTCGGCGCAGTAGGGGAAATGATCAGATCGACTTTGGCAAACGCTTCTTCGAACTCTCGACGCATCAACTCGCGCACTTTCGAGGCCTTGATGTAGTAAGCATCGTAGTACCCCGAAGAAAGAACATACGTTCCCAGCATGATCCGCCGTTTGACTTCGGTACCAAAACCTGCCGCCCGCGTGTCGCTGTACATGTCGGCCAGCATCTTGTCGCCAGATTCTCGCAAGCCGAACTTGACACCGTCGAACCGCGCTAAATTGGCCGAGGCCTCCGCCGGCGCGATGATATAGTAGACGGCCACTCCCTTTTCGGTCATCGGCAGTGAAATATCGACAAACGAATGCCCCGCTCTTTTCAATTCGGCAATACATTTCTGCACCACCGCGTTTACCTCTGGATCAAGCCCCTCGGCGAAATACTCTTTCGGAATACCGATCTTGAATTTCTTTGATGACGTTAACTTCTCCGGATAATTCGGATGTTCGAACGCAACGGAAGTTGAGTCCTGCGGATCTCGACCACACACGGCGCTGAATGCGAGCGCAGTGTCTTCGGCCGTGCGAGCGAGCGGCGAGATTTGGTCAGTCGACGACGCAAACGCGACCAGACCGTACCGCGAAATGCCGCCGTAAGACGGCTTCATTCCATACACGCCGCAGAATGACGCCGGCTGACGCACCGATCCGCCCGTTTCTGATCCGTACGCAATCGGCACAATTCCCTGCGCCACCGCCGCGGCCGAGCCACCCGATGATCCACCCGGGACGAGCTTGTGATCAATTGGATTTTTGGCCGGGCCGTAGTACGAATTCTCAGTCGATGACCCCATGGCGAATTCATCCATATTGGT
>CAYVWS010000303.1:0-2009 GCA_964455535.1 uncultured Ignavibacteriales bacterium
GAACGGCGGCATTGTCCTGCCTCTTGGGATGTTCACTTTCCGCCGCATCGCACCCTGACACAGGGGCCTGGCTCCGCTACTCGATTCCCGACGCGAAGAGCTATGGCTCGCTATCTCATTATTGACAAAACGGGGCTATCTAATATACTATCATGACAGTTCGGGAAACCGGCTGATCGCCTGGTCAATTTATTGGCGATACGTAAGATTCCTCGGAACAAACAAAACGACGATGGGCTCATGGGATTCCCTGAGCCGGATTAGGAGTCCACATGAATCGGGTGAGCGCCTCGATACTGGCCGGGGTGTGCGCAATTCTCTTATCGACCGCGCACGCAAACGACAATTCCTTCTTCAATTCCACCTATCCGTCAGCCATGCAGGGGAAGAGTCATTTTGACGCCCGGCGGCTTGCGTTTGTCCCGAACGAGGGGCAGTGGGAGGGACCCGCGTTGTTTCGTGCCGCAGGCGGGAATGCGACTGCGTGGTTCTTGCCCGATGGAGTCACCTACGAATTCAAGCACTTTTCGGGCGAGTCGCAGAGTGTCGTTGGACCAATGCCCGCTAACCGATCCGGAGTTCCGAGCGTCGAAGTTGCCGGCGCGCGGTTTGTGGGAGCCAACCGAAGCGCCACGGTCGTCGGCCAGCGAGCGATCAATTATCGGTCAAACTATTTCGTCGGACGAGATTCTTCCCGCTGGAAAACAGACGTGCCGGCATATGAACAAATCACGTATAGTGAAGTCTACCCGGGGATCGACATCAAGTATTACGTGGCGAATAAACAACTCGAGTACGACCTGATCGTCTCGCCGCTCGGACAACTTGCAAACGTCGAAATTGCCTACGACGGAATCCGCGACCTTGAAATCTCGCCATCCGGCAAGTTGGTGGCCCATTTGGAAGGCGGACGAGTGGTTGAACACGAACCGTATGTCTACTATGTCGAGGCCGGAACAAAGCACCAGCTGCCAGCCAGATTTGTTCTGCGCTCGCCCCGTTCGTTCGGCTTTGAACTTCTGGCCCCTCGTCCGGCGGAGTTCGCTCTGGTCGTGGATCCGGCAGTTACGTTCGGGACCGATTTCGGCGGCAATGATGACGAAGACTGCATGGGGGTGGCTGTCGACGCTTCCGGCGCTATCTACATTTGCGGATATACGCCGTCTACCCAATTCCCGCTCGTTAACGCCCCGGATAATACTAATCAGATGGTCGCCGGAGAGGCCTTTGTAGCTAAAATAATGCCCGGTAACTCCGCCCCGATCTTCTCGACTTTTCTGGGTGGGAGCAAGGGAGAGCTGTGCTTTGATATCGCTCTGGACGCTTCCAACAATCCGATCGTAGTCGGCCAGACCTTCTCGCCTGATTTCCCACTTGCCGGATCTCCCATCAAATCGGTTCTGGGCAATCTTGATTTGGACGCCTTCGTGACCAAAATCGGCACCAATGGCAACACGCTTATCTTCAGCACCTATCTTGGCGGTTCCGGCTTTGATCAGGCCTTTGGCGTTGCAGTAAACGCCGCTGGTGAACCGTGGATTGTGGGTTACACCAGCGCTTCTGATTTCCCGCTGAAAAAGTCACCGATAAGCAACACGCTGGTCGACTCAACCTATGCGGCGGTTGAGGGGTTTGCGACCAGAATTTCATCAAACGGAAGCGCTCTGGTGTACTCTACATTTCTCGGGGGGAGCGCCGCCGATGAGATCGACGAAGTCATGATCGACAAGCTCGGGAATATCCATCTGGCCGGCGTCACCTATTCGACGAATTTCCCGACCCGGGCCGCGTACGATGCCACTCTCGGGGGGGCTTCCGACTATGTCGTGCTCAAGTTGGCGCCTAACGATACCCTTTTGTATTCGACTTTTTTGGGTGGAGCCAACGGAGAAGGCACCAACATGGGTGGGAATACGGGCATAGGCCTGTGGGCCGATTCAACCGGCGCGACCTATTTTGCCGGGGCCAGTAATTCAGCCGATTACCCGTTGCTCAACCCATATTCGAGT
>CAYVWS010000304.1:0-1997 GCA_964455535.1 uncultured Ignavibacteriales bacterium
TCCCGAAGACAGTTTCTAGCCGCCTCCGCCATCCTGGGCGCTGCCAGTATTGGCCTTCTCGGCACCGGCCGTGTGTGGGCTTCATCCAAAGAGGATCGGGACCGCCTGAGCCCTATTGACGTAATTAACATGATGAAGGACGGCAATGAGCGGTTCCGCAGGGGACTGCGGGTTAATCGCGATTTTCTGCGGGAGCAGCGGGAGCGGGCCGCTGGACAGTATCCGGTCGCCGTGATCTTGAGCTGCATCGACTCCCGCGCCCCTGCCGAGCTCATTATGGATTTGGGCATCGGGGATGTCTTCAACGTGCGTGTCGCCGGGAATGTGTCGAATCCCGATATTCTCGGCAGTCTTGAGTTTGCCTGCCACGTAGCCGGAGCGAAGGTGGCGCTTGTACTGGGACACTCGTCATGCGGCGCGATTGTCGGGGCAATCGATGGTGTCGAACTGGGTCAGCTCACGGGGCTTCTTAGTCGCATCAAGCCCGCCGTCGCCGACACCTCTTACGAGGGGCCTCGCCGGTCAAGCGATGTCGCCTTCGTCGAGCGAGTCGCACGCACCAACGTCGAGCGAACAATCAGCGTCATACGCAAGGAGAGCGCAATTCTGCGCGAGCTCGAACGCAACGGGGCCATTGCGCTCGCCGGAGCGATGTACGATCTCAAAACGGCGACCGTCTCTTTCTTGCCTCCGCACGAGGGGTAGAGACAAGACGATGAGCCGCCATATTCGGCGCAAGTTTATGATAAAGACCGTAGGAAAATAGAAACCCTTCAATGAATGAGAGAGGAGGTGTGCAATGCTGAGAACATATGCGTATCTAATGGTGATATTTTTGTTAACCGTACCGACGGCGGCAATAGCTGGCAGACTTCATTACTCCGGCAACTCTTGGATCGCCTCTAACCCAATCAATGGCAGCAGTATTGAGGACAACTCATTGATCCACCACGTGGCTGAGCCTTGGCATGACCGATTTGGTACGTATTTTGAGCTTGGGAATAAAGAGCGGATGAACGAAGCCGTCCGTGACAGGGAGAAGGGCGCCGACTCGGCCGGAATAGATGCTCGATCGTATGACACATTTTTGGGTCCATCATTCGATATTCCCGATAGCGTCGATGGCCACTCTCGTGCAGCCGATCCATGGTTGGGACGTCAATCGTTAAGCGATCCGATGGTCCAGGACTTTAGCCGTATGGATGGTGGTGGCTTTTCTTCACCGAGTCATGCCGGTGGCTCCGCCCCTGGCTCTTATAGAAGGTAAAGAGCTCTTGGCGGCCCCCCCTGACCCGTTGGGGCGCTCGGATGAGGCACGAGGCGCGATGCCATTCATATGCTTTTGAATAGGTATTTGAACCGTCACTAACTAGAAAGGAGAACCTATGAGACAGAACGTCCCTACCCTAGTTGCCCTGGTCGTACTGCTGTTGGGATCGGGCACTGTGCTACCAGCCGATTCGGCTTTTGGTGAAGAATCCGAACAGAGCAAGATTGAGATGGCAAAAGCAGCCAAGGTGACGATCGATGAGGTGATTAAAACGGCGTCGGACAAAATGGCGGGCACCATCATCGAAGCCGAGCTGGAACGGAAGCATGACAGAGTGATCTGGGAAGTCGAAGTCGTCACGGCTGGGAACAAAGTGATGGAGGTCTATATCGATGCCCAGTCCGGGTCCGTAATTGATGTCGAGGAACACAATGACAACAACAAGTCCGGGCGACTGAAGCGACCACGATCTTGATGAATGATTACAATCTCTAGGCGGATCAGTGAACCTGGTCCGCGTATCGAGATACAACGCTGATACGACCGCAAACAAATGTAGATAGGTCGATTTGGAATGCATCCTTTACGCTAGCCAAAGGGGGAAACACTCATGATTCGCATGCTCGTGATTACTCTCGCCACGGCAGTTACCGTGGCCTTCATGCCGACAGACGGCGTGCACAGTGCCGCACAACCAGCTAGGCCTTCCACCGAGTCGTGTCTCAAG
>CAYVWS010000305.1:0-1947 GCA_964455535.1 uncultured Ignavibacteriales bacterium
GGAGTATGGCGAGATATCGTTCGGGCTCAACCCGCGCAATGCGGCGATTGCGTACAATATGGCCAATGTCAACGCCCGGATGGGGAAAGTTGACGAGGCCCGAAAATATCTTGAATCAGCGCTGATATTCGAACCCGACCACCAGCCATCGTTGTACGGCATGGCCTCGATCGCGGTCGCGAACCGGGATATGGACGACCTGCGCCGCTGGCTCGTCAAGCTGCCGGTGAAGGACTCTGTCGATGCCTCCAAGTTCAGCGATCTGGTCTATTCGGCCTGTGCGCGCAGCATGTTCGATGAGGCGGCCGACCTTTTGAAATTCGGCATTGCGCACAAATTCGACACAGCCGCCGCAGCCGAAATTATCAGACGATTTCCGGATTTGCAGGCAAGACTCAAATAGCGATCAATTGACGCTTTGATTTTCAGGCGGTAAATTCGCCAAGCGTCGGGACCGCAAGGGTCCCGACCTACAAAGAAGGGAAACTGCCGATGATCTACCGTCGCATGGGCCACACCGGCCTGAAAATATCCGAAGTTTCGCTGGGGGCCTGGCTCACCTACGGCGGCACAGTACAGCAAAAGACAACCGAGGGCATTATTCAGCGGGCGATTGAACTGGGTGTCAATTTCATCGACATCGCCGACATCTACGCCAAAGGCGAGGCCGAACTCGCAGTCGGCAGAGCGATCGCGCCGTTCAAACGAACTGATCTGGTTATTTCAAGCAAGCTCTTTTGGCCGATGACCGAAAATGTCAACGACCGCGGGCTGTCACGCAAACATATCATGGAATCGATCCGCAAGACGCTAAAGCGAATCGGCACCGACTACCTCGACATCTATTTCTGCCACCGCTTCGATCCAGAGACGCCGGTTGAAGAAACTGTTCGCGCGATGGAAGATCTGGTTCGCGCCGGGGATATCCTCTATTGGGGGACCTCGGTCTGGACACCCGATCAAATCGACGAGGCCGTCTCGTCGGCGGTCCATTGGCGCGGGTACCCGCCGTCGGTTGAACAGCCCAAGTATCACATGTTCGATCGATCAATTGAAAAGGGGGTAGTCCAAACCTGCGAGAAGCACGGTATGGGGCTGACGGTCTGGTCACCGCTGGCTCAAGGACTACTGACCGGAAAGTACAACAACGGCATCCCGAAAGAGAGCCGTGGCGCCAACACCAAGTGGATGGAGCGCGACTTGACCCCCGAAAATATCGCCAAAGTGAAACAACTGGGCCAACTGGCGGCTGAACTCAATATCACAATCGTGCAACTTGCGATTGCGTGGATTCTCCGCCTGCCGCAAATTTCCTGTGCCATTGTTGGCGCGACCAGCGTAGAACAGTTGGAGCAGAATTTGTCGGCGTCCGGTGTAACGCTTGACGACGATACGCTGACTAAGATAGAAAAGATCATAACGTCATAACGGAGGACATTGTGTACACATCGCTTGAGAATTTCCTGCAGACCTACGGCCACGAGCGCGAGGGCACGCTCAAACTGATGAAACAGTTCACCGACAAATCGCTTGGGCAGTCGGTGGCAAACGATCATCGCACGCTCGGGCGAGTCGCCTGGCATCTGGCGACGACGTATCCTGAAATGATGGGTATCGCCGGCGTGCCGTTTACGACGCTTTCCAAAGAAGCTCCGCTTCCGACTTCCGCCGCACAGCTCGCCGACAGCTACGAGAAAGTCACCGGCGAAATGCTCGAGTTCATCAAGAAGAACTGGAGCGACGCGACCTTGAAAGAAGTGAAGAACTTCTACGGTATGGATTGGTCGCTCGGACTGGCGCTTGATATTTTGGTGCGCCACGAGATTCATCATCGCGGCCAGATGACAGTGCTGATGCGTCAGGCGGGCTTGAACGTGCCGGGTGTGTATGGTCCCTCGCGCGACGAATGGTCGGGCATGGGCATGCAGCCCCCGGCGGTGTGACCGC
>CAYVWS010000306.1:0-1942 GCA_964455535.1 uncultured Ignavibacteriales bacterium
GGACATATTCGGCATGCGCATATCGGTAATCACCAGCGAAAAGCCGCCTTTGGAAAGTTCGGTCAGCGCCTCGGGGCCGTCGCCGGCGCGCACGGATTCGTAGTCAAATACCTCCAGCATTTCCTGAAGCAATGAAGACATGTTGGGGTTGTCGTCGACAATGAGAATTCTCTTTGACATATCTTTACCTACACTGGTTTAAGTAGGTATCGGCAGATAGGCCGAAAAGTTAATCGACCGAAACGGGCCGGACAGCGGCTCCGGCGCGGGCCACGATCTCGGCCTGCAGGGCGGCGATACCGGATTTCTTTAGCGCCGAGACCAGATAGGTCGGGGCGTTATGATCGGGGCCGGGGACAAAGTCGGGCAGGGCGTCTATCTTGTTGTAGACTAACAGGTAGGGGATACCTCCGGCGCCGATTTCGTCGAGGACTTGATGCGTCTGGGCGATTGCCTTTTCAATCTTCGGGTCAGAACAATCAACGACATGCAACAACAAGTCGGCCTGGGAGACCTCTTCGAGAGTCGATTTGAACGACTCGACAAGCTGGTGGGGGAGTTTGCGAATAAACCCGACCGTGTCTGAAAAAATCACTCGGCAGGGGTAACCGGCGGACATCATGCGGGTGGTCGAATCGAGCGTGGTGAACAATTGGTCGGCGGCGGTGACTTCGGATTTGGTCAGCAGATTGAACAGGGTAGACTTGCCGGCGTTGGTGTATCCGACAAAAGCGACTTTGAACATCTCGCGCCGACCCTTGCGCTGAGTTTCGCGCTGCACGCCGAGCTTTTTGAGTTTGTCCTTCAAATGTTCGATGCGCGTGCGAACGCGCCGACGGTCTATTTCAAGCTGCGTTTCGCCGGGGCCTTTGGCGCCGATGCCGCCGTATTGCTTGGAGAAGTGTACCCAGGCGCCGGTGAGACGGGGGAGCGTGTATTCGAGCTGGGCCAATTCAACCTGTAGTCGCGCGGCGGAAGTTCGTGCGCGGGTGGCGAAGATATCCAGAATCAGAATATTCCGGTCGATCACCTTTGCGCCGATCGACTGTTCCAAGTTGCGCTGTTGGGCCGCCGAGAGGGGATCGTCGAAGATAATGCAGTTGCCATTCTGGTCGGCCAGTGCCTGCTTGAGTTCGTCGACGAGCCCGCGACCGATGAAATAGGCAGCGTCGGGCGACGGACGGGCTTGAATACGCTGACCGATCACTGTGGCACCGGCAGAGAGCGTGAGTTGGGCCAGTTCGTCGAGTGATTCGGTCACTTCCGACTTGCGGTGATGACCGTGAGCCAGCCCGACTAAGATCGCGCGTTCGGTGTCGGCCTTGCCGGTGGAGATGAGCATTGGAGGGAATATACTACATTTCAGATCAGCGGTAGGTCGGGTTGCGCAGTTCGCTGACGGCGAACAAGCTACCCGACAAGTCGCGTTAGCTACGGAAGGAAGTCGGGTAGTCTGCATCCCGCTTGCGCGGGTTTTGCCAACCCGACCTACTATCTACTTCGGCCTCCTTCTCCCCGTGGGAGAAGGAGATCGTTGTGCGGTCAGGCGTCCTCATCTGACCGCAAGATGTAACGGGTAGGGACGCCCTATTCCACGTGATCAGTTCGGCATCCAAATCGTTCGGGCGGCGACCACTTCGGCTTTGAACGGCAGCGAGAGCGGCGTGGTCGACTGAGTGTAAAAGGTCAGCCCTTTGTAACTGGTCAGATACTTGATGTGCTTGGTGAAAATACCGCCCGGAGCGGTGATCACCAGCGGGGAGTCGCTCTTGTTGACGAGTTTCTGGAACTCGGTTGCTTCGAGGCGGATAAGGGAACCCGAAGCTTTGACTGCTTGTATCATTGCGGCGTGAGCCGCAGCGGCGGATGTGGCCATTTGTTCATTCCTCCAGTTTGATGTATGGTAAGATACTCGGTTTTGGGTGAGAATATTCAAAGAGAA
>CAYVWS010000307.1:0-1933 GCA_964455535.1 uncultured Ignavibacteriales bacterium
AGCACCGACCAAAAAGTCAGAGCGGTGACGACCAGCGAAAATCGCATCAGACCGCGACGCTGACGTTTGATAAAAAGCGAGTGAACCTGTGCAGTCAGAAATATCCACGGAATAAACGACGAGTTTTCCACCGGGTCCCAGGCCCAGAATCCGCCCCAGCCGAGCGTCTCGTAGGCCCAATAGCCGCCCATGACGAGCGACACACCTAAAGCCGACCAGGCGAACATAGTCCAGCGGCGCGCGGCTTCCGACCAGAGATCGAACTTGCGTTCGACGAGCGCGGTCATGGCGAAACAGAACGGGAAGATCGCGCCGGCGAAACCGAAGAACATGATCGGCGGATGAATCTGCATCCAGAAATTCTGCAAAAGCGGATTGAGCCCGGCGCCGTCCTCTTTGAAAATCGGCATCAACTCAAACGGCGACTTCTTGATCAGGATCAACAGAAGCGAAATGGTGAACAGGTTCAGAAAGAACATGTTCCCTTTTTCGAATTTCTTCGACGTGAGCATCATGACCGTGCCCAAAATGACGGTATAGAACAACCAGAGCAGGAATGTCCCTTCCTGGCCGCCCCACAAGCTGGAAATCAAATAGCCCAGCGGAAGATCATTCGACGAGTATGAGTAGACATAGGCAACCGAGTAGTCATGCTTGAGAATCAACGTGAGCAATGTGACCAGGGCGCCAACTACCGCAACAGTGGCCACCATGAAGCTCTTGCGAGCGAGCGACAAGAGCTGCTCTTTGCCTCGCCACGCGAGAAAGTACAGAACAAGCGAGGCCAGCGAAAAAGCCGCCGCCGCAAAGATCAGAAAATCGCCGATGTGTGCCATGGGGATCCTTTGGGTAATCGTGTCAGATCAGTGACACTCAAGCTCAGCGCTTTGTTTTTTCTTCCGCTGAGGTTTTTCCTGCTGAGTGACTTCGGCTTTTCCGCCCGAAATTGCTTTGAGCCGTTCGATAACTTCTTCAACCAGAAAATCCGGAGTCGAGGCGCCGGCGGTCACACCCACACGTGTGACATGCTGATCGGCCGCGAACCATTCGTCTTTGATATCCCGCACCGAACCGATCAAATGCCCCTTGCCGCAGATCGCTTCCGAAATCGACGCCAATCGGCGCGAATTGGCCGACGACTGCGATCCGACTACCAACACCATGTCAACATGCGGAGCTAAATCCATAATGGCCGTCTGACGTTGATTGGTGGCGTTGCAGATCGTATCGAATATTTCAAGATGCGGCCACTTTTCGCGCGCCGCCTGCTGGAATTTGACAAATCCTTCAAGTGAAGCCGTCGTCTGGCAGGTCAGTCCGAGCTTGCGATCGGTCCAGTCAGGCAGAGTAGCAAGTTCCTCGATTGAGGCAACGACGGTAATTCTATCGGGGGCATACCCGACGACACCCTGAGTTTCGTCGTGATTCGGGTCGCCGAAGTGGATCACATGGTAATCGTGCGCGACGACTTTTTGTACGATCTCATAAATGCGCGTGACGAGCGGGCAGGTAGCATCGACAACATTCAGGCCGCGCTCTTTGGCGTTGGTGATGACATCCGGCGCGATACCGTGCGCGGAGATCACCAGTGTTCCGGTCGAAACATCGTTGACCGAAAAGACCTGACCGACGCCCTGACTTCGGAAGCGCTCGACCACTGCTTCGTTGTGCACGATCTCATTGAGAATCGTGACCTGATCAGCGTCGCGTTGAGCCGTCTCTTCGGTGATCTGAATGGCGCGTTTGACACCCATGCAGAAACCGTAATGCCTCGCGAGAACGATCTTTTCTAACATGCGGAGAGCAAGTCCTTCGATTGATTGAACGCCTTGTACGAACTGCGCACGAGCGGCCCGGCCTCGACATGTCCGAAACCGATCTGCTTGCCGACTCGGGCAAGCTCGGCAAATTCATCCGGATGCCAGAAGCGCTC
>CAYVWS010000308.1:0-1901 GCA_964455535.1 uncultured Ignavibacteriales bacterium
CACTCATCAGCGCACCGATCTCGATTCCGACAGCGCCAAGTTCAGTGAAGCGATCAAGCCGATGTCCGAATCGGGCCGCCTCTCCGGACTCCTGGCCCAATTTCCATACTCCTTTCGATTCGGACAAAACGAACTGGACTACGTTTCCATCTGCCGTGAGGTTGTTGCTCCCGAGCGGCTCTACGTCGAATTTCGGCACAGAAGCTGGGTGAACCGGGCGATGTACGACCGCCTCAAAGCCGAAAGTATCGGCTACGTCTGTGTGGATGAACCCCAACTGCCGGGACTGCTTGCCCCCGATTGTTTCGCCACCACCGACACCGCCTATATCCGTCTCCACGGCCGCAATGCCGAGAAGTGGTGGGACGGCGGCAACCTTCGCTACGACTATTCGTACTCCGATGAAGAACTGGCGCAGTGGCGCGACAAGGTCCGCAAGATCATGTCCAAAGTAAAGACCGCCTATGTATTCTTCAACAACTGTCACTTGGGACAGGCGGTCTCCAACGCTTCGCGCTTCGCCGAGCTCATCAAAAGCTAACGGATCGGACTTTTTTTGTTGATTCACTTCGCACAGCCGGTGAATATTCCCCCTCCGGTATTGGTATAGACAATATTATGTATTTACAACTCGAACACATTCGCAAACAGTACGACGGCAAAGTCGCCGTCGCCGATCTGTCCCTGGCTGTCCCCAAGGGCTCGATGTACGGTATCATCGGTCCCAACGGCGCCGGCAAGACGACCACCATCCGGATGATCATGAACATCGTCCCGCCCGATTCCGGTACGATTCTTCTGGACGGCAAGCCCGTAGGGACTGATTTCAAAAACCGGGTTGGGTACCTTCCCGAAGAGCGCGGCCTCTACAAGAAAATGAAACTCTCGGAAGTCATCATCTATATGGCTGAACTCAAAGGGACAACTCCGGCCAAGGCCAAGACGCTGATAGATCCGTGGCTCAAGCGTCTCGAGTTGAGCGCCTACCGCGAGAAGAAGGTCGAAGAGCTTTCCAAGGGGATGCAGCAGAAACTGCAGTTTATCACGACCATCGCGCATGATCCCGAGGTAATCATCTTGGACGAACTCTTTTCCGGTCTTGATCCCCTGAATGTTGAGCTGATGAAAGGCATTCTGCTCGATCTGAAAAAGCAAGGCAAGACGATTCTTTTCTCGACTCACGTCATGGAGCAAGCCGAAAAGCTGTGTGATCATCTGTGTATGATCTCGCAGGGGCAGAAAGTCCTCGACGGCCGCTTGTCCGATGTTAAGTCGCAGTTCGGCCGCAATGCTATTCAGGTGGAATTCGACGGTGACGGTTCGTTTATCAGATCGCTCCCCGGAGTCGCGGGAGTTACTGAGTACAATAATTATCTTGAGTTGCGATTAGGCGACGGCGGCTCGCCGGCCAACTTGCTCAAGGCGATGGTCGAAAAAGTATCGATACGCCGCTTTGAAGTTGTCGAGCCTTCGCTATACGAGATTTTCATCGAGGTCGCCAAAGTCGACCGCTCCCAGTTGGAGCAGCAAGCGGGGGTGGCGCGTGGGTAAGATCTGGATTATCATCAAGCGCGAATACGCCCAGGTTGTTCAGAAGAAATCGTTCATTATAGGCATCTTGCTGACGCCGGCGATCATGGCGGCTTTCATGCTTTTGCCTGCCTGGCTGGCAAACAAGAAGTCGTCCGAGGCCGAGAAACTCGCGATCATCGACGTCGGGGGAGAGGGGATAGGCGATCAATTCGCCGCCGCCATCTCCAAGGACACGCTCGACAACGGACTGCCATATTATAAAGTGGAGCGAAATTTCACCGAAATCTCCGGCCCGGACCAGTTCAAACAATTGTATGACTCGCTGAGCGAAGCGATTTCCACTCACGACATCAGATACTTTCTTGTCG
>CAYVWS010000309.1:0-1882 GCA_964455535.1 uncultured Ignavibacteriales bacterium
CATATCTCCGAGCGCGAACTGGGTGAACTCGAATCGCTTCTCAATGAGCGACTGGCCGGATTGACGCTGTCGACGATTCGCAAAACGGTCGCCGAGCGATTACAGGGAGTGAGCGGGCACCCGCGCCTCATTCAACTGGTGTTGAACTCGAAAGAAAAAATATGGGCCGATCAGGGGCCGGAGGCGATTCACACCGCCGGAGCGGAAAATCTTTTGGTGAAGCCCGAATTCGCCGACCGTGAGCGCATGACGCGGCTGGTGAAACTTTTGGAAAACGGCAAAGTGCTGACCGACTTTCTAAGTCAGGCGGCCGACGAAGGGCTTGTTATCACCATCGGACGAGAACACTCAATTGCCGAGATCATGAACTGTTCGCTGGTGGCCTCGCGCTACCGCGTTGGAAATATCACCGGCACTATCGGCGTGATCGGGCCGACCAGAATGCCATATGCGAAGCTGGTATCAGTGGTCGAGTACACTGCCCGATCGATCACCGAGGTGCTGTCCGGAATAGAAGACAAATAGGGAATACTATGAGCGAAGATAAGAAGATTGAAAGCCAGAAAAGCGACGATTCGATTGATGTCGAGCAGTCGTTTTCCGATCGGCTAACCGACGATCCGGCGGATACGACAAAGTCCGAGCCCGAAACCGTCGCGCTCACCGAGGAAGAAAAGCTGCGCGCCAAGGTCGCCGAGCTTGAGGACCGCCTTCTGCGCACGATGGCCGATTTCGACAATTTCAGAAAACGGTCGCTCAAGCAGATGGACGACGCCGCGCGGCACGCGGGCGACCGGGTTTTTTCGGATATTCTGGATGTGCTCGGTAATGTCGACCGGGCGATTGCCCACTGCAACGAAAGTTCCGATGTCGCCTCTCTAAAGCAGGGAATGGAAATGATCCACAGTCAATTCATGGGTCTGTTGACCAAGTACGACATCAAACCGATTGAAGCAGTCGGCAAACCGTTTGATCCGAATTTCCACGAAGCGCTGATGCAGATCAACTCCGACGACCATGCCGAGCATGTCGTGGCGGCAGAGATCAACAAAGGGTTTGTGCAGGGTGAGCGGGTTATTCGGCATTCGCAGGTGGCCGTGTCGAAGGGACCAGCTTCGAATAACAAAGAGAACCAGAAGTAAAGGAGTAGACATATGGCAAAGATTATAGGCATAGACTTAGGGACGACCAATTCGTGTGTGGCAGTACTTGAAGGCCAGGATCCGGTGGTGATCCCGAATCTCGAAGGCGCCCGAACGACCCCGTCGATTGTGGCCTTCGCCAAAGACGGTGAGCGTCTGGTCGGGGCCGCGGCAAAACGCCAGGCGGTCACCAATCCCGAAAACACGATTTTCTCGATCAAACGTTTCATGGGCCGCAAACATGCGGAGGTCGGCTCCGAGGAAAAGATCGTACCGTACAAGATCACAGAAGACGCCTCGGGCAACTGCACGGTGGACGTAACCGGCAAGACCTACACGCCTCCGGAAATTTCGGCGATGATTTTGCAGTATCTGAAAAAGTCGGCTGAGAATTATCTGGGGCAGGAAGTCAAGCAGGCGGTGATTACCGTCCCGGCCTACTTCAACGACGCCCAGCGTCAGGCCACCAAAGATGCCGGACGAATTGCAGGACTCGATGTCCTTCGTATCATCAACGAACCGACAGCCGCATCATTGGCCTATGGACTTCAGAAAAAGTCCAACGAGAAAATCGCGGTCTACGACCTGGGCGGCGGCACATTTGACATTTCTATTTTGGAAATCGGCGACGGTGTCTTTGAAGTCCGCTCGACCAACGGCGACACCCATCTGGGCGGCGACGATTTCGATCAAGTGGTTATTGATTGGCTCGCCGACGAATTCAAGAAGTCGGCGGGGAT
>CAYVWS010000310.1:0-1865 GCA_964455535.1 uncultured Ignavibacteriales bacterium
TGCCGATGTCGTGATAGTGCTCGACGGTTATCTCGCTTTTGAGAATTCCGTTTTTCTGCAGACGCGAAACGATAATGGCGATAACCGCCAGCACGGTCCAAAGTCCGCCCACAAAGAAATAAACACCGTAGATGGTCGAGTACCAGTGCGGTTCCAGCGACATCAGCCAGTCGAATCCGGCCAGGGTCGTCGTAATCGCAAAAATGATCATGCCGGGGGCGCTGATCGCTTTGAGCTTTTTCCAGTGTTCGTCGCGGTGGCCGCTGTCCTGCGATATCGAAGTCTTATAAAGGAAATGAGCCAAACCCGACCAGATCAGAAAATAAACAACCGCGCGAATGGCGAAAAACGTCGGATTCAAGTACGCTGATTTCTTTTGCAGGAGAATATCGTTTGCGACCGCCTCAGGATGCGACCAGTGATACAACTCGTGCAGTCCGAACAGAAGCGGTATAAACAGCAGAAACAGCCACGGCAGCGGCGCCATCAGATTTTCGACGATACGACGGATGACAATACTCCACGACGCTCCGGTCAGGTGCTGAAGCATCGTGAAGAAAAGCGCCCCAAGCGCAATCGTCACCCAGAAGGTGAAAGCCGTCAGATAGGCATAGAAGAAATGCTCGCGGTCGGTAAAGAATCCAATCGCGGCCAGCGCCAGACCGACTATGCCGACAATCAGGGCAATCTGCCCGACTTTTGAGCCGTCACTGATCCGATATGTCTTGGCATCAAATTTCATCATTAATCTCTATTTCAGCTTGGCCCGATCTTCGGCGGTCAGATCAGACGACATCGCGTGGTGCGATTTTTGCAGTGCGCGGAAATACGATACAATCGCCCAGCGATCCGACACCGGAATCTGATATTTGTAGGCCGGCATGTTACGCACGCCGTTGGTGATCACATTGAAGATGTGGCCGTCGGCGGTGTCGCGCAGACGATCATCATGGAACGTGGGCGGCGGTACCATGCCGCGCTTGACCACCATCCCCTGTCCATCGCCCAACCGGCTGTGACAGGGCGAACAGTAGATATTGAATCGCTCTTGTCCGCGCTTGATCAGCTCAAGTGTGACCGGCACCGGAATCTTCTTGACGAGATTTCCTTTTTCATCCATGCCGGTAAAGTAGGCGACATCTTCATTGAGGAAACCGCGCGCCACTGTACCTTCGGGGGCCACTCGCATATCGGAACCGTCGGCGAAGAAACCCGACTGATCCTGATCCTCGTACCGCGGCTGCGAATACATATTCGTTTCGAGTTTCAGCGGCGGCTTGTCTTTGGGCAGATCGCGCATACAACCGGCCAGACCGCACAAACCAAGTATGATGAGGGCCTTTTTCATTCGCCTTCTACCACCTCGATCTGTTTGCCGCCGATCGATTCGAGAAACGCCCGGGTCTTGCCGGCATCGTACATCTTGTCGCCCGCTTCAACTGTGACAAAAAATCCGTCGTCGCTGAATTTGCTGAATTTCGACGAATAAAACCACCCATGAAAAAGCTGCGGCAGGCGATTGGTGACAAGCATGCCGATCACCGCGCCAAGCGCGGCAAACAAGATTGTCAGACCAAAGGTCACCGGCACAAACGCCACAAAGCTGTTGTATGGCTTACCAGAAATAACGAGCGGATAGTCGACGGCGCTCGTGTACCACTGAAGCCAAAAGGCAAACGATCCGCCAACTACCGCTGAGATACCTGCGATGTATCCCACTATTGAACGCTTAAGCCCCATCGCCGCATCCATACCGTGAATCGGGAAGGGCGAATGACAATCGAAGGTAGTGTAGCCAGCATCGCGCATCTTCTCCGCCGCATGCAGAAGCGCGCCGGTCGAATCAAACTGCGCACTCATGCCGT
>CAYVWS010000311.1:0-1864 GCA_964455535.1 uncultured Ignavibacteriales bacterium
ATTACTTGCAGCAGTTGTCCGTAGAGTTCGGATGTTGTCTTATCGGCGGCACTATCGTGGAACCCGACCGTGACAAACTCTACAACACCTGCCATGTTTTCGATCGCGGGATGCTGATCGGCAAGTATCGCAAACAGCACCCGGTGCCGCGAGAGCTGGAACGGGGGATATCTGCCGGGTCACGCCATTTTGTATTCGACCATCAAGACGCCCGCGTCGGTCTGCTCATTTGCGGCGACGTATTCTATCCGGAGCGATACTCAGAGCTGGGCGGTCATCAGTGCGATCTCGTCTTCATTCCCACGACTTCTCCGTTTCGACCAGATGATACTCCCGATCAGAAGAGCGCCCGTGATGAGAAGTACTTCGTCTCTGGGGCTCGCACCTCAGGAGCGTTCGTGATCAAAACCTGCGGCGTGGGGAGTATTTTCGATCACCCGCTGCAAGGCAGATCGTTAATCGCGGCGCCGTGGGGAATCATTCAGCGGGTCGAAACTCCGGGCGAACAGCAAAAACGACTGCTGTCGGTTACGCTCGACTTAAACGAACTGCGCGATTTTCGCCGTAAGCTCCGACAAGCGCATTCCAAAAAGCACACCCGGCCTTAAAGCGCTGCAACCGCGCGCACTGGCCGAAAAAGAAAGCGCCCGACGAACTACGTCATCGGGCGCGATACAATATTCTTTTCGCGCTTCGCTTACTGCGGCTGTGTTTCAGCGCGCTCCATCTGCTCGACGTAGTTAGTGATCTTTGAGCTCTTCATCAATTGATCGAACCACTTCGAATACAGATCAGACTGCTTGCCGTAGAGCACTGACTGCTTTACAGAGTCGCGCTTTTGGTTGAGCTGATCGAGATTGGGAGACTGGCGGTCGATGAGAATCAACACGGCCGCACCGCCGCTGAACTCCACCGGACCGGAAATCTGCCCCGGAGCAGTCAGTGCGAAAGCCGCGCCAATTCCATTCGGATCCCGTCCGATGAGCCCCGACATCCCCGAATTCCGGGTGAAAGGCGGAAGCACTTCGTAGGAGAGCTTATGTCGGCCCGCTACCGCTTCGGGCTTGGCACCGCTCTTGAGTTCACTCGAAATAACTGCGGCGGTGTCCACTGCCAATTTGCGAGCCAAACTCTGTTTTAACTCATTGACGACGCGCGCGTGAACTTCGGTCAGCGGCGGGATGCCGGCCGGGACGCGCTGCGCAACTCGCGCGACGTAGAACATCTGCGGAGTTTCCAGCACACCCGATACTGTCCCGACGTCATTGCCGAACGCAAAGGCGTGGGCTGCCGGCGACGGTCCAATGGTCTGAATCTGGTACCCTTTGAAAAACAAGGGCGTCGTCTGGGGAGTCAGGTCTAATTCCTTGGCGGCTGTTTGAAAGTCCTTTTCCCGGGCCGACTGAGCAAACGCGGAGAGCTTCTGAAACGCCAGATCGCGGCCTTCCTGCGACATCTGCGCTTTGATCAGAATATGCGCGACATGCGCCTTGCGGATCTTCTCTTTCTTAGTTCCGTTCTCGGGGATTTCTTCGTCGGTTCTATACCCGAAATGTTTGATGATATGCCACCCGAAACTCGTTCTAAACGGCGCAACTAAATCGCCTTCTTTTGCCGCAAAGGAGATAGAATCAAACGGCTGCACCATGGCTCCGGCACCGAACCAGCCGAGATCTCCGCCCTGCGCGGCTGAGCCCCGGTCTTCGGAATACCGCTCCGCCATTGATGCAAAGTCTTCCCCCGCCTTCAGCGAGTCATAGATCGCCAGCGCTTTCTGACGCGCCGTTTCCCAGTCCAGTTCGCCGGCGGTCTTGTTCACGGTCACAAGGTCCAGTGCCGCTCTCTCTTGCTGTTCATAATTCGA
>CAYVWS010000312.1:0-1855 GCA_964455535.1 uncultured Ignavibacteriales bacterium
GAAGTCAGGTATTTGCGATTCTCAATATTTTCAACTCGGAGCGAAAGCAGTAATTTGCCGATACCACTCAACCTTCCAATTCCATACTCAGCCGCAATTGATGAATACCCGTATCCTTTCAATTGAAGCGAGTCGAGATTGCGCAATTCCATGAATTGCGATCCAACCAGACGCAAGCGATAGGTCAGGCGGAAACGATCAGTCTTGTAATCGGCCAGGAGATTGCTAAGTGTTGTCGGATACCCCGGAATGACCTTGTCAGAGAAATCTTCGTTGAGACGTCCGATTTCATTGAAGTTGCCGTCATAAAGTGGCAAACTCGCGACAAATGATTTGATTCGATTGTGGTTGAACGCCCCGTTTGCGGATAGCGTGAATTGCGGCGTCAGCTTGACACTGCTGGTCAATTCAACGCCCGCATGAACTGAGCGATCAGCGTTGACCGTGATCGGCAGGCCGTTGTTGGTATTCACGCCGCCATAGGGAATGATCTCGTTGCGGAACTCCATCCAGAAGAGGTTCACTCCGGCCGACCATCGCTCTTTACGATACGAACCTCCGAGTTCGAAATCATACACGCGCTCGGATTTGGCGGTCGGATCGCCGAAGACATAGGATGTGTCGCCGGATGTCGATTGGCGCGTATCGACCACTTTCAGCGAGGGAAACGCGTACGGATCGCCGGCGTCGTAGATGTCAGCGTCGGTCGGCGTGCGCGACGAAACCGCGAAATTTGTGAACAGACTCGTCTGTTCGTTAACTTTGTAAGTAAACCCTATCCGGGGCGAGAAAAACATCCAATCGAGATCATAGCTGTACCCCTTGAAGGCGCCGAGCTTGTCCTGACGGAATTTGTATTTCTGATACCGGACTTGGGCTGTCACTTGTGTCGAAAGTTTGGGTGTGAGATTGTATATCTCCTGAGCGTAAAGTGAGCCGACATACTTCGTGCCGTGGTATTCGTAATACTTCTGGCGTGGATCGAGCGCGCCGTTTAAGTGTTCTCCCCAGACCACCTGTCCCCAATGATCTGATGTAAATCCATAAAACGACCCGCCAATGCCGTGCGATCCGCGGGAGTGTTGAATATCCAAACGCGGGTTCCAGCCGATCTGCGTCTTGTAGACCCACTGCTGGCGCACCAGGTCGCCGGTTTCGTATTTCACACCGGCAGCCGAGTCATCGACATACTCGGGTGCAATGTTGTAATCAGCAAAGTAGCGATCATCTTTCAACTGCTCGTAATACCCTTTGCCCCTGATGTAGTAGAGCGTATTTGAAAAGGTTGTGTGCGGGTTAATTGTCCACACATTGTGCAGTTGATAGTGCGGCTGATTGAAATTGTCGGTCTCATTGCTGTAAGTGAACTGATTAGCTCGACGGTCGGCATTGATGGCGTCGAGCGAGGCGCCGTTGTACGACAAGTGCATTCGCATCGGGCCGCCGTACAGGTGCAGTTCGGTGGTCATGTTTTTGTCTAGCCGCGCCGCCGAAAGATAGTACGACCATCCCTCGTACCAACTGCCATATCGATATCCACCCGTCGACTGGCGCGAGAAGCGTCCGCCGTACAACCAGCGGCCTTCGACCAATCCCGACGAGTAGTTGATCGTCTGTTTGGACAAGTCACCCTCGGGATGTTCGTTGACGGTGTAACGTCCGTATCCCGACGAAAGCGACAAGCTCCGCTCCCGCGCGAAGGCATTGGTCGCGATATTCACTGATCCGCCAAACGATGCGTCGCCGTAGAGCGAATTGCCGACGCCCCGTTGAATTTGAATATCGGTGATGTTTGACGCGAAGTCGGGCAGATCGACAAAGTAAGTCGCCTGATCCTCGGGGTCATTGAGCGGCA
>CAYVWS010000313.1:0-1850 GCA_964455535.1 uncultured Ignavibacteriales bacterium
GGAAGATACCGTCCGAAAACTTCTGCGAGCATATCGTTGCGCGCAGAGCCGTCGCCGACAATCACAATCTCGATTTTGTCGCTGATCCAATAGTCAAGCGCGAACAGAGCGCTGGTCATAATGCCGGGATACCGCGAAATCTTTCCGGACAGTTGGCGCAGCGCATTCTCGGCGGTGTGAAGGTACTCCTCGCGGCCGGTGATGCGATTGATTTTGAAGAGCGAGGCGATCAGCATCGAGCCGGCCGACGGCAACGCGCCGTCTTCTTCGTCGCGCGGACGCAAAATCAAATCAGTCTGGTGCGGCTCGCGCAGATAGATCGCCCCACGGTCATCGACAAACTGCGCCGAGGCCCGGTTCGCCAGTTCGATCGCAAATGTCAGCCACTGCTCGTTATCGCGTGAATGATCCGACTCGTACAGATCGAGAAGGCCGCGCAGATAGTATGAATAATCTTCCAGAAAATCGCCGCTCGAGTGTTTTCCGTCGCGCCAGGAGTGGGTCAGTGTGCCGTCGTGATAAAGCGTTTCACGCACGAATGCTGCGTTGGCAATGGCTGCCCCAAGATACTTAGTGTCGCCGGTAATCTGATATCCTTTGCAGAAAGCCGAAAGCATAAGGCCGTTCCACGAGGTAAGTACTTTGTCATCAGTCAACGGACGAACGCGGCGGCTGCGCGCGGTGAGAAGGGTTGCTTTGGCTCGCGTAAGCAGATCGGCAAACTTCGGTGTTTCTGCGGCTATTCGATCTGATTCCGCTGTCAGGTGAAGAATGTTGTGACCTTCAAAGTTGCCGTCTGCGGTTACGTTGTAGTACTTGATGATCGCGGGCGCATCCGATCCCAACAGCGATTCGATTTCCGATTGTGACCAGACATAGAACTTCCCTTCTTCGCCTTCGGAATCGGCATCAAGCGCCGAATAAAATCCGCCTTGTGAGTTGGTCATTTCACGCAGCACAAAGTCGAGGGTTTCCCGGACTATACGTCGGTATTCTTCGTTCTTTGTGATTTGCCAGCCCTCGGCGAACAGACAGACGAGCAGGGCGTTATCATAGAGCATTTTTTCGAAGTGCGGAACGAGCCAGTGGCGATCAGTTGAATAGCGTGCAAACCCGCCGCCGATCTGGTCGTAGATGCCGCCACGCATCATGGCGGTCAGCGATTTCTCGACCGCGTTTAGGAAAGTCATGTCTCCGGTGGCCTTGTATCGGCGCAGTAAGAGCGACAATTCCTGCGTGTGTGGAAATTTCGGTGCGCCGCCGATGCCGCCATAAACCGGATCGTACATCTGCATGACCGCCGACGCCCCCTGCGCGATCAGATCGCGGGTGAGAATAGTCTGGCCGCTGTCTTTGGACAAGTGGCGCCAGAGTTCGTCGGTGATGTCTTTGGATGATTGCAGTACCTGATCACGATTCTCGCGCCAGGCCGATGCGATTTCGTTTAGGATGTGCACAAATCCGGGGCGGCCGTAGCGGTCCTCGGGGGGAAAATAGGTTCCGGCGAAGAAGGGTTTCAGCTCGGGCGTCAAAAAGACCGACATCGGCCAGCCGCCCGAGCCGGACATCGCCTGAGTGAAAGCCATGTAGATATTATCCAGATCGGGGCGTTGTTCGCGGTCGACTTTGATACTGACAAAATGTTCGTTGAGAAAGGCGGCGATGCTGTCGTTCTCGAATGACTCGCGCTCCATTACATGGCACCAGTGGCAGGCGGCATAGCCGATTGATAAGAAGATCGGTTTTTGTTCGGCGCGTGATTTAGTGATCGCTTCATCGCTCCACGGATACCAGTCGACCGGATTGTGGGCGTGAGACAAAAGATACGGCGAGTTTTCGTCGATCAGGCG
>CAYVWS010000314.1:0-1813 GCA_964455535.1 uncultured Ignavibacteriales bacterium
TTCATCGCCGCGGTGCAGAGCCTCTTCTATCCCGACTTCGACAGCGCACGGCTCGATGCCGTCACCGGGCAGAACTGGCGGGCCATCCGCGAGGCCATGCTCCAGAAGCAGCGTGAATACTTTCCCCGCCAGACGGTCGAGGCGCGGGTCAACCGGGCCTGCATCTGGTGTGAAGGGATCGGCAGATTTCAAACTGGGCGCCCAACTGATTGTCCGCGACAGTCAGCTGGCGGTCTTCTTCAAAGATGGTCACGCGGCCGATTCGTTTACCACCGGCCGGCATACGTTGTCGACACTGAATATTCCGATTCTCACCCGGCTTTTGTCGCTGCCGTGGGGATTTACTTCGCCCTTCCGGGCCGAAGTCTATTTCATCAACACGAAGAATTTCATCAATCTGAAATGGGGCACGCGCGCGCCGGTTACGTTCAAAGACAGCAAGCTTGGATTTGTCCGCCTGCGTGGTTACGGCGTTTACTCGATGCGTATTGCCGAACCGATGCTCTTTTTGAATTCCGTCGTCGGGCGCCAGGCCGTCTACACGACTTCGGATATTCAGGAATACTTGCGGGATATCATCGTGGCCCGGTTAAACGATTTGCTGGGCGAGAAACTCGATTCACTTCTTGATCTGCCCAAAGAATACACTGAGCTGGCGGCCGAATTTGCGGCTATCGTGCGCGCCGAATTCCAGAAATATGGCCTTGAGTTGCTCGAATTCTACATCTCTTCGATCACGCCGCCCGAAGAGGTCGGTCAGATGATCGATCAGCGCTCTGGTCTGGAAGCCATCGGTGATCTGGACAAGTTTCTCAAGTTCGAGATGGCGAAAGGTATGGGAGGCACGTCGGGCGCAGGAAACATCGGCACGATGATGGGTGTGGCAGGCGGGGTCGGACTTATGATGCCCGGCATGCTCACCAAAGTGTTTACGCCCAATCAGACCGACTTAAGTCGCGAATCGGTTTCAACGATCACTTGCCCGAAGTGTCACACCGACACTCCGGAGCAGTCGCGATTCTGCTGTCGTTGCGGACACTCGATGGTGACTCAAAACGCCTGTCCGTCGTGTCGCAAAGAGCTGCCGACCGAGGCCGCTTTCTGTCTGCACTGTGGATGCAAACTGGACGCCAAGGCGCACTGTCCGCACTGCTCGGCCGAGATGCTCCCTGGCTCGAAATTCTGCGGAAACTGCGGAAAACCGGCCAATGGCTCAGGCGCCCAGCAAAGCTGAGGGCCGCGCCGGTTTCGTCATCGGCGCGTCTTGCCCCGGGTGCGGGGGAGAAGTCGAACTCAGTCACGATTTCTTCGTGACCGAGTGTCGTCATTGCGGTTCGGTCCTTCGGCTGGTGATGCCGACCGTTCCGGCGGCCTACTGTGTGCAGCCGAGAGTGCAGGCGGCTCAGGCGCGGGCCGCCCTTGATCGGTATCTGCGCGAGCAGCAGCTGCCGCTTACGCGGTCGACTTGTTCAGTCGATGCGTTACTTTATCCGTACTGGAAACTGGATTTCCTCGCGGTCAAAGTACGCACGGAAATCGAAGAGTTCACTCATGGCGAGTACGTGCATGGTTCGTATCAAGAAGAGACAACCACCCAATCGCGGCGCAACGTTCTCCTCACACCCTTCAGCACAACTTCGGCCGCCGGACGCGACGATCTGGCCATACCGGCGTCGATCGGCCTGCGTGCCGACTATCTGAAATTGCATCCGTTCCAGATTGACGACACTCCCGAATCGTTTTCGGTCTGTGGTGTTAATCTTGACGTGTCGTCGGCAATGGATCGCGCCAGAGCATCGGTGAAGTCGCTCGA
>CAYVWS010000315.1:0-1748 GCA_964455535.1 uncultured Ignavibacteriales bacterium
CCTGTCCGCCGCGACTATGCGGCTTCATGCCTCCCGCGTTGCGCTCATCGCATCATTCATGTTTGTCTCTGCCGATTTCGCATGGCCGCTCTTTAACACCAACGCCGTACCCAACAGAATAGTCACCGTGCCGGCTATCATCGGCCAGGTGATCACTTCGTACAAGATGATCGCGCCCCAGATCATCCCGAATACCGGCATCAGGAAGGCAACTGTCAGCGCTCGTGTCGGTCCGAGATCGGCGATCAATCGATAGTACAACAGATACGCCACCGCGCTGCACAGAAGCGCGAAAACTACTACTCCCCCGACGACAGCCAATGAAATCTCCGCCCGCGCCGGAGAGAGCGGGACAATTGGAAGAAGCAAGAGTCCTGCAAAAACCTGGCTGGCGGCGGCGATCCCTTTGGGTTGGGCACCGGCGTTGAACTTCTTGGCGTAGGTCGCAGAAAAGCCATAACAAAATGTAGCGACAATACAGGCCGCCATCGACATCACTGCCATCGGGCCGTGATCGACAACTCCCATCCGCACCACCAGCGAAACACCAGCGGCGCCCAGCACGATTCCAGCGACGCGTCGCGCGGAAAGTTTCTCGCCTAGCCAGACGGCTGAAAATAAGGCGGCGAAAAATGGCGAGGTGGAATTGAGAATGACCGAAAGCGAGGCCGGTATGTAGAGCGCCGCAAACGAAAAACAAAGAAACGGAATGGCGGAGTTGAATGCGCCGATGATCAGATACTGCCTCCAATATCTTCGCCACTGCAAATCGAACTTGATCAGTGCGAAAAAAGCGACTAAAGCAATACCGGCGATCAATACCCGTAGGTCAGCCGTCAGGACCGGGCCGAGTACCGGCGCCAGCACCCTCATGAATATGAACGAGCCGCCCCAGATCGCCGAGAGTGCGATCAGGCGGGCAATATCAGCGGGACGCATCTCGCTCCGCTGTCGACGCTTTCTTGGGAATCAGTTTCACTGCAGTCGCCGACGGTGTCATCGCACGTTCGTGATCCAACAGCCATTGTTTGCGCCAGATCCCGCCGCCGTATCCGCACAATGTTCCGTCGGCGCGAATCACCCGATGACAGGGTATGAGAATCGCAATGCGATTGCGGCCGTTGGCTCGCCCAACTGCCCGCACCGCCCCCGGACTACCGACTTGCTTTGCCAAGTCACTGTATGATCGCGTCGCGCCGCTCGGTATCTGACACAACTGCTTCCACACATTCTCTTCGAATGGCGTGCCTTTATATATGAGCGTCAGGTCGAACGTCGAACGGGCTTTTTCAAAATACTCGGATAATTGCGCGGCTGTTTTTCGTAGGATCGCATTGTCGCCGGGAACAACCACGGCCTGCGTTTGCCGACGCAATTGCAGCAACTCCCGCTCCAGTCCGCGACGATCAACAAATTCAAGAAGATACAAACCCTTATCATCGGAAATCGCCACCATCGCTCCCAGCGGAGTATCGATCCAGCGCGCCAACAAACAACCGACCGATTCGGCCTTGCTCGGCGGCTGTCCGAACACCTGTTTGAACGCCTCCCAGAAACCGCTCGCCGAATCGAAACCGTGATCGATCTGTGCACCAATTACCGTGTCGCCGGTGCGAATCTGATGCAATGCCCGGCCCATTCTTCGCGCCCGCACATACGCCTGAAATGTCATACCGTAGTATTTCTGAAACTGCCGACGCGCGGTCGAGGGATCGATACCGAGCTGCGTCAACTTTGCTCCCGTGATC
>CAYVWS010000316.1:0-1562 GCA_964455535.1 uncultured Ignavibacteriales bacterium
GACTACGACGAAGCCGCCACCGCCCGACATATTGCGCAAACCAAGATTCGACAGATGATGCACTCTCCACAACAGCACACCGGCTGTCCCGGCAGCGCGGCCCGGTCGTTTGCGGCCGTTACTGAAATTGAATCCTCAACTCCGAACGCTCCGCTCTCCAATGAACTCCGCACCTGGCCGGTGCAGCTTAAGTTGGTCGCGCCGAATGCGCCCTTTCTCATGGGCGCCGATCTGTTGGTCTGCGCCGATTGTGTTCCATTCGCCGTCCCGGATTTTCACGCCCGCTTCCTAAAAGGGAAAGTCGTGCTGGTCGGCTGTCCTAAGCTTGACGATCTCAATCTCTACCACCAGAAAATGACGATGATGTTCGCGCAATGCCAACCGAAGAGCTTGACCATTCTCAAAATGGAAGTCCCCTGCTGTACCGGAATCGCGCAGGCCGCGCTGCACGCCCGTCAGACCGCCAATCCTGAGCTGCCGGTTGAATTGTATACGATTGGCATACAAGGCGACATTCGAAAAGAGAATCTCGCCGGGGTTTCTTCCCGGCTTCCCTTAATATGAATTGAGGTTAGAGTAACTTATGAGCGAACTGATTGACAATACCCGACAGCGGAAAGAACTGCTCAAGCACATGATTCTGCAATTGCACAGCGGCGAAGCACCTGCCGCAGTGAAAGCCCAACTCGCCCGCTTAATGGGAAGTGTGCCATACGACATGGTGGTCGAAGTTGAACAGGAATTGATGAGCGAAGGGCTGCCGTACGAGGATGTCCTCCGCCTGTGCGACATCCACACTGCCGCGCTTGAGGGAAATATCTCTCACGATCAAGCGCAGACCGCACCGGCCGGACATCCGGTGCACACCTTTCAGGAAGAAAACAAAGCGCTTCGCTTCGAGATAGACTCTGCTCGCAAGCTATTTGCCACCTCCGAACAAGCGACAAGCAGCGAACTTCAAACATTGTTGAATCAAATTCGGATGCGCCTGCAGTCCCTTGCCGATGTCGACAAGCATTACCTGCGCAAAGAATATCTGCTCTTCCCCCATCTCGAAGCCCACGGTGTCACCGGCCCGCCCAAAGTCATGTGGGGAAAACACGACGAAACCCGCGAACTTCTGAAAGCGGCCGTCGAAGCAGTGCGGGAAATCGGGCCGAACGATGCTGATCAGATCGGCGCAGTTATTGATTTGGCCTTCGAGCCGCTTTTGCAGGCAATCGAAGGAATGATTACCAAAGAAGAAGAAATTCTTCTGCCGATGTGCATGGACACGCTCACAGTCGACGAATGGTACGCAATCTACCAGCAAAGTATCGAGTATGGCTACTGCCTGTATGACCCGACGGTCGAATGGAAACCGGATGGTGTTACTGCGGCGGCGACGGCTGAAGCTGACTCCGGCCGTATCCAACTACCGTCCGGATCGTTCACGCCGACTGAACTCGACGCAATCCTGAATTCCATTCCGTTTGATCTGACGTTCGTCGACAAAGACGACAAAGTGCGGTATTTCACACAGGGGCGCGAACGGATCTTCTCGCGCAATCGCGCAATCCTCG
>CAYVWS010000316.1:1572-1716 GCA_964455535.1 uncultured Ignavibacteriales bacterium
AGATGTGCCACCCGCCGTCGAGTGTGCATATCGTAGATCAGATTCTGAGCGATTTCAAATCTGGCAAAGAGACAGCCGCACCGTTCTGGATCAACATGGGCGGACGATTCATCCACATCGAGTATTTCGCCCTGCGCGACAAAG
>CAYVWS010000317.1:0-1708 GCA_964455535.1 uncultured Ignavibacteriales bacterium
CTATCTTGATGTGCCGTTTGACCTGTCGAAAGTAATGTTCATCACTACCGCGAATTGGTCGGAACCGATTCCGCCGGTGTTGCGCGACCGTATGGAGATGCTCTACATCTCGGGATATACCGATATCGAAAAGCTGGCGATTGCCAAACGCCATCTGATCCCCAAGCAGCTTGAAAATCACGGTGTCACGCCCAGTCAGTTACATATTACTGATTCAGCAGTTCAGACGATTGTCGACGGTTACACCCGCGAGGCGGGGCTGCGCAATCTGGAGCGTGAAATCGCCGCGGTGACTCGAAAAGTTGCGCGCAAAGTTGCTTCGGGCAATAAGTCCAAGACCACCGTCGACAAAGCCGATATCGCAAAGTTATTGGGTGCGCCGCGTTTCACGCGTGAGGCGCTTTCCCGCAAAGGACGCGTCGGAGTGGTGCCGGGACTGGCGTATACGTCGGTCGGCGGAGAACTTCTGTTTGTTGAAGCGACCGCGATGCAGGGCAAAAATCAACTCACGCTGACCGGGCATCTTGGCAATGTGATGAAAGAATCGGCACAGGCGGCGATGTCGTTTATTCGCTCGAACGCCCGCACGCTCGGCATTCCGCCGGCGGCATTCGATGGGACTGACGTGCACATTCACGTACCTTCTGGTGCGATACCAAAAGACGGTCCGTCGGCCGGTATCACAATGGCGGTCGCGCTGGCCTCGATGTATTCGCGTCGTCAGGTGAAGCCGCGATTGGGCATGACCGGCGAAATCACACTGCGCGGAGAGCTGCTCCCGATTGGTGGGTTGCGCGAAAAACTTCTGGCGGCATTGCGCGCGGGTATTGAGACCGTCATTCTTCCCGAAGAAAATCGCAAAGACTTAGCGGAAATTCCTTCCGAGATCAAACGCGATCTGAAGTTTAAGTTCTTTGCCGATGTCGCTCCGGCTATTACCTTTGCTCTGGTTCCACCCGCCCGAAGGGCCAAAGCAGAGAAGCCAGGCGGGAAAAAGAAGAAATCTAAGTAACCTCAGGGCAATGTGATGAAACTGGTCACCTCCGACCAGATGCGCTCTATTGACCGCGACGCCATCGAACACCGCGGCATTCCCTCGCTGACGCTCATGGAAAATGCGGGGAGTGAAATAGCCCGCCGAATTCTCAACAATACAATTCACAGACTCGAAACAAGACGAGTCGCGATTTTCTGCGGCAAAGGGAATAACGGCGGCGACGGTTTTGTCATCGCGCGACATCTGCATCAGGCCGGTGTTACGGTCGATTGCTGGTTTCTGGGTCCCATTGACCAACTGTCGCACGACAGCCGGGTGAATTTCGATGCCGCCGCCGGACACGGTGTGCGATTGCACCAAGTGCTATCGACTGACGACGTGCCCACGGAAGTACCTTGTGATCTCGTCGTGGATGCAGTATTCGGCACCGGCTTTTCCGGTGTCCCCAATGAAGTTGCCGCGGCGGTCATTGAGCGCATAAACAAAATGGAAGATGTGGTGCTGGCGGTGGATGTACCGTCGGGCGTAAACGCGAGCGACGGAACCTGCGGCGGTGCGGCGGTGCGCGCAAAAATTACGTACACGCTTGGACTGCCGAAGTACGGCCTCTACGTATCGCCCGGACGGGAATTCGCGGGTGAAGTGATCGTGGTGCCGATTGGCATTCCCGAAGAATCAATCGAGACGGTCGGTCCGACCAGCGAGCTGATC
>CAYVWS010000318.1:0-1691 GCA_964455535.1 uncultured Ignavibacteriales bacterium
AAAGTACGGAACTATCGGGTGCGGTTCGCCGTTCTGAATCGTACACTGCCCACCAAAGAAAGGCCTACATGCTTGCCGACATTACGTCTGAATATGGGCGCTACAAAGCGCTTGGGGACAAAACGCTCGCTCTTTTATCCGACGGCGCGATCAACGTCGTGATGGGGGAGGGGAACAACTCGATTGCGGTGATCGTCCGCCATCTGGGCGGCAATCTGGTCTCCCGCTTCACTGATTTTCTTGCCACCGACGGCGAGAAGCCATGGCGCGATCGGGATTCCGAATTCGAAGAGAGGGCATATACACGCGCTGAGATGTTGGATTGGTGGAACAAGGGGTGGACTGTCCTCTTCAGTGAATTGGGCAAATTGACCGATGCCGACTTGAGCAAGACGATAACAATTCGTGGTCACTCATATACTGTGCACGATGCCTTGTGCCGATCACTAGCGCACACGAGTTATCACGTGGGGCAGATTGTTCTGCTTGGTCGCATAGCGCTTGGAGACAAGTGGGAGATGCTTACCATTCCGCGTGGGAAATCGGCGGAGTACAATCAGAATCCGGTGAACGAAAAGGGGCCGGATGTCTCAAAATGAAAATGTGCAACGTATGCTCGACGCCCTCGATCGAAACTGTGAGTCCGAAATGCGGCGAAGCGCGCCTTCATCGCCAACTGAAGAAGAGCGGCGCACACTTGATGCCCTCAAGCGATTCTGTGAGCTCGTCGATCGTCCGGATGAGTCATTATCATCCTCTGATCGACAGATATTGATCGACGCGTTCGGACCGGATTTTGAATCCAGTTTGTTCCGCCGTGTTGATATAGGTGGCCCCGGTTGTGGAGCTTGCGCCATCTCCCGCACGTGGCGCGAGGAGCATCCCGAAGGATTGCTCTTTGACAATTGCCCTGACCGTCCAAGTCTCTTGGGTTGGATAGCAAAGAAGTCGCAATTCTTCTATCGAAAATTCAGCTTGTCCGCTCCGCGGTTGGACAGGAAATGAAAGTGCACATGGTCGACTTCCTGACCGTACCCGTTATTTACTTGAATGCGATAGTGGTCGGCAATACCGAGCTTTTCGGCGATTAGTTTGACAGTGGCATTCATCTCGGCGAGAATGTCGGCGGGAGTTGATTGGAAATCGGGATACTCCGTTTTTGGAATAATCAGCAAGTGCAGGATATCTTTGGGGCGATGATCGGCGATGACGATAATCGTGTCAGTCTCGTGAAAGATCTTTGACGGAATCTCACGATTGATGATTCTGGTGAATATCGACGGCATACACAAATAAACGGGGCAATGGCGGCTCGGTCAAGCACGGTACGGGCGACAATTAGACATTGACAGGATAGTCGGTGATTGGTATATTGTAACTCCATAACCTACTTCAGGAGGGAGTTCTATGTATATGTCGTCACTATTACGACTTTACTCCCGTTTCCGGCAAGAGGCGCTTCGGGCCACCACTATCCTGGCCGCAATGGTTGCGCTAATGGCCGCGGGAGACCCACTCCACGCTCAGACAACAGAGGATCTTTTTGTTCGCGTGGGCACTGTGACTGCGTCGTCGGGCACAGTAATCGGAAACACGATTTACCTTTCGGGTGATAATTCCGAGATTCGATTTCCTATCATCTACGGAAACCGGTCAAGCAAAACGTACAATGTGACAAACGGCTTCGTCAT
>CAYVWS010000319.1:0-1677 GCA_964455535.1 uncultured Ignavibacteriales bacterium
GTCAAGCATTGACATTCAGCAAGCCGACCAGATTCTTGACCCGAATATTCTGACCATCGGATTTGCGCGCCGATTTTCGACCTATAAACGCGGCTCGCTTCTCTTCCATAATCTGGACCGGCTCGAAAAGATTCTGAACAACGACAAGATGCCGGTGCAGATATTGATTTCAGGAAAGGCGCATCCGCTCGATAATCCCGGCAAGGAAATCATCAAGACGATCGTCGAGTTCACCAAAGACAAACGCTTCCGGAATCGGGTTATCTTCCTCGAAGATTACGATATCAACATCGCCCGGTATTTAGTGCAGGGGGTCGATGTCTGGCTCAACAATCCTCGTCGCCCCGAAGAGGCCTCGGGGACCTCTGGCATGAAGGCCGCTTTGAACGGCGCGCTGAATTGTTCGATTCTCGACGGCTGGTGGGATGAAGGATACAACGACGAAACCGGATTCAAAATCGGCAACGGCGAAGAGTTCGGCAATGCCTCGGTGCAGGACACCATGGACTCCGAGTCGCTGTACAACGTGTTAGAACGCGAAATTGTCCCGCTTTTTTACCAGCGAAATGAAATCGGCATTCCGGAACGCTGGATTTACAAAATGAAGAAATCTATCCAGATGGCGGGTGAACAGTTTGCGGCTCAACGGATGGTGATGGATTACGCCAACCGGTTCTACGTTCCGGCTATCGGCGCCGCGAGAATCCTGCGATCGGACAATTTTTCGGTGGACAAAGGTGTTGCCCAGTGGATGGACAAAGTCGCGCAAAGCTGGGACGCCATCGCCATCACCGATATCGAACTGGGCGAGATCGACACCACGGTGCATGTCGGCCAGCGCATTCCGGTGAGAATGAAAGTTCGGCTGGGGACGTTAACTCCGGATGATGTTCAGGTGGAAGTCGTGACCGGACGTCTCAATTCGCGCGAAGAGATTCAAGCCCCCAGCGCGGTGCTGACAAGCTTGAACGGTTCACGCCCACCGGAGGGCTCGACTGAGGGTACCTACACCTACAAGGGCGAAATCGTCTGCACTGAGTCGGGACGATTCGGTATTACCGCACGGGTTCTGCCTAAGAACGAGAATCTACTGCACAACAAGCGGCCGAAGTTGATCAGCTATTGGCAATAGGTCACAGATATGACTTAGAGGAGAGATTCTTCGTCGCGCCGAAGACGTCGCTTCTCGCAACGACAGCGCTGGGGTTTTGCCCCACAGACCGGCAACACGAAGGGCGGAGCCGATGGCTCCGCCCTTTCTATATGGGAATCGTGCGGCGCGTTTACCGCTTGTAATTGTAGTTGTCGCGGTCGTCATCGTCGGAGGCATGATAGTATTCATACCCTTCGGTCAAGCTGCGGGCGCGTGAGATCAGGTCGACTAGTTCGCGAGTCTGTTCGTTGGGCAGCTTACGGACGATCGACTGGGCCAGTTGCTCAAGATCTTCGTACGATGTCTCCTCGGAGAAAGTCGTCCCTTTGAGCATCTCGCCGAAACGCGACGCCACCACCGCCAGTTGCAGTTCCGGACGCACACTCTGGAATCGGTCGGGGCGAGTATCGAACGACGCGACCTCGGTCATTTCCTGCACCGTGCGCTGGTTTGGTTCTTTCCAGCGAACGGTCACCGAGGCCAGTTGCGACGAGCGGACGCGCTTGGCCAGGCGGAGTTCATAC
>CAYVWS010000320.1:0-1675 GCA_964455535.1 uncultured Ignavibacteriales bacterium
CCTGACGCATCATCATAACGCCTTTGGCCTGAAGGGCCAGCTCGACGTGCAGGCGCATGTAGCAGAGGATGTCGACGACCACGTCGTCGGGGAAACGATGACGAAGATTCTCAAGATAGATGCCGACGGGCGAGTCGGATAATTTGCCGCTGGTGATTAGCTCCAGAAGCTCCAGTTCAGAATCAATCCCTGAGCCGAGCCACTGCTGAGTTGCTCTTTCGCTTCTTTGGAAGACAAGAGCAACCACGGCAGGGAAGAGGACCATGACGATAGCGGTTGTCACCACCGGCGGAAAGAGGAAATGGTTGAAGGCCGAATGCAAGATAACCGCCGCCAATAGGCCGGGCAGATAGGCGGCTGGATTTCGATCCCCCCAATTTTCCGAGAGTACGCGGCTGATGATTCCGAAAATTGCGGTCGCGGCGCCGTGCATGACAGCGGTGCCGAAACCGCGCACCACCCAGGCAGTCATCGGTTCCGATGTCAGAGTCTTCAAATAGTAAATGTTTTCGATAAAGGCGAATCCAGCGCCGACCGCGAATCCGAAAATGGCCGCGTCGACCATGAATCCCACCCGGCGAGTGCGAATCAAGAGGAAGATAAAGAGTGCCTTGCCGAATTCTTCGATGACGGGAGCGATGTACCTTGTGAAGGTCGAGCCGGAGACATCAAGCGAGTCGGCGGCGCGGGCATTGATAAAGTAGCAGGCGACGGCGACCAGGGCGCCGACTATGATAGCGCGAATGATCGAGTTGAATCGAACCAGCTTGTAGCTGTCGATGACAACAAGCGTAGAGAGAAACACGAAAACGGGCAGAAGGCCCAGCAGTATGCGGACAATTTCAATCACAGGATTTTCAGCGAGGCCATGAATTCGTCGGTGGAGCGTTGGTGCGGCTGTACCGCGACGGCATACCCGAATGACAATGTCATGTTCAAGTGTGACAGGCCGACCAGACGAAAATCGAGCTGACCGCCGAAGTTAAACGCGCGCTGGCGGGTTGGTGTGTCGTCGAAATTGGTTACAATCGCCGAAGCAAAAAGCGCCGGGCGAGCCCAGGTCAGAAATAGATACGGGGCACCGATATGGCGGAAACGTACTGGCGGCAGTGTCCACTCGATGAGCGATTTGGCGAAACGGGTGCCGCCGAGTTCGTTGAGTTCTAATCCGGGGAAACTGTAGTAGTCGCGATAGCGTTTCTCGGCCTGGTTATCGACCCAGTTATTGCCGAAGCCGCCGAAGAAGAAATTGGCGAGCGGTTCGTCGCGATGGTTTGGCGAGTATCCGCCGTAATTGCGCACCCAGATCGCGGAGTGGGAAATGGGAAGAGCAAAGCCGAAGGAATACTCGGCCCAGAAGCGCGAGAACCATTTCTCGTTCACATATTTGTTGTCGGCGGACAATTTCCACGCGACGCCCTTTTCCTGATCGACCGCGCCAAGCGAGGCGCGCTGGTCGGCATAGGCAAGATTCCCGCCTACCGACCAGAAACGATCAAACGAGGTTGTGATATTTTGATATTCGGGTAAGCGCTCCAGATCGCCGTAGCGGGTGAGGGCCAGTTTGTATTTCAACGTGCGCGGCTCGTCGTTTAGCAAACTTCGGCTGTAGGTGGCGCCGATACTGTACCCCTTGCGACTGGATTTGGTGGGGCCAAAAAGATCGTAGAAGTCG
>CAYVWS010000321.1:0-1659 GCA_964455535.1 uncultured Ignavibacteriales bacterium
CCTGTTCAGTTTTTGCGCAGTGTGCCGATAGTATGTAGGAACAGGACGAAAAGAGAACAAACGAGATGACACGAACACTTGACCATAAGACAAGCGACGTACTTTCCGAAACCGCGACTCTGCCTATCCTGCCCCTCAAGGGTGTGGTGGTCTATCCGTATCTGATTACACCGCTGATGATTCAGGATGCGGCTCAGACACGGTTAGTCGACGAAGCCCTCATGCGCGGCTCGCGGATCGGATTGTTTTTGCAGAAGAATCCCAAGCAGGAAAACCCGGGACCGAACGATCTGTATCACATCGGGACAGCCGGGAATATTCTCAAAATGCTGCGTTTCCCCGACGGCACGGTTCGATTCTTGGTGCAGGGACTCGCGCGTATCAAAGTCAAATCATTCGCCTCGACCTCGCCGCATCTTTCTGCCGAAGTTGTGGAACTAGCTGACAAACTGGATTCGTCGGTCAAAGCCGAAGCACTCCAGCGAAACGTGCTTGAAAAGATCAAGCAGTTGGTCGACCTGGCGCCGTATTTGAATGAAGAATTCCATGTGTCGGCGATCAATCAGGACACGCTGTCCAAGCTGACTGATTTTATTGCGTCGTATCTGAACATGTCGATCGAGCAGAAACAGTTGATTCTGGAAGAGACCGACGTCGTCAGACGAACCGAGGCGTTGTACGCCGCCGTCCTGAAGGAAATTGAAGTTCTGGAGCTGTCACAAAAGATTCAGGCGTCGGCGGCCAATGAGCTTGGCAAGAATCAGCGCGATTTTATTCTGCGCGAGCAGATGAAAGCGATTCGCCGCGAGCTTGGTGATTCAGACGACAAGAGCGAAATCGAAGAGTTCGAAAAGCGCATCGCCGAAGCCAAGATGACCGAGGTTGGCGAAAAGGCCGCCCGCAAAGAACTTGAACGGATGAGCCACATGGCGCAGGCCTCGGCCGAATACACCGTCTCGCGCACATATCTTGACTGGCTGGTGTCGCTGCCGTGGGAGCGATCGACCAAGGACATTCTCGATCTGAACAAGGCGAAGAAGATTCTGGACGAGGATCATTACAATCTCGAAAAAGTCAAAGACCGCATCTTGGAATATCTGGCGGTTCGTAAATTGAAGTCATCAGTGAAAGGCCCGATTCTCTGCTTTGTCGGTCCGCCTGGCGTGGGGAAGACCTCGCTTGGCAAGTCGATTGCCCGTGCAATGGGGCGCGAGTTCTCGCGTGTGTCGCTCGGCGGCATGCGTGATGAGGCCGAAATTCGGGGGCATCGTCGAACCTATATCGGCTCGATGCCCGGTCGCATCCTGCAGAGTATTCGCCGGTGTAATTCGAACAATCCCGTGATCATGCTCGATGAGATCGACAAGCTCGGCACTGATTTCAGAGGCGATCCGGCCTCGGCGCTTCTGGAAGTGCTCGACCCGGAGCAGAACGATACGTTTTCGGATCATTATCTTGACGTGCCGTTTGACCTATCGAAAGTCATGTTCATTACGACCGCCAACTGGTCGGAACCGATTCCGCCGGTGCTGCGCGACCGTATGGAGATGTTATATATCTCCGGATACACCGATATCGAGAAGCTGGCGATAGCGAAACGTCACTTGATCCCCAAGCAGCTTGAAAATCACGGTGTCACGCCCAGTCAGTTACATATTA
>CAYVWS010000322.1:0-1626 GCA_964455535.1 uncultured Ignavibacteriales bacterium
CAGGGACACGCTTCGCGAGTCGTACTCACTCACTGCCAAATCCACAAAACCATCACCGTCGACATCACCGGAAGAAACCGCATACGGCTGACTTCCCACTACGGTCTCTGAACTTAGGATGAAGTGGCCGGAGCCTGTGTTGCGATACAGCAAAATAGAATTCGAACTTGGATTCACGGCCACGATTTCCTGCTGTCCATCTGAATTAACATCGGCCGCGACAATAGACCGGGGGGTATAATGAATATTCGTAACTTGTGGCGAGCCGAATGTACCGTCTCCGATATTTTCAAGAACAGATAACGCGGTACCACCGACCGTGACTATGTCTGCGCTACTGTCTCCGCTGAAATTCCCAACTGCCAATGAGATCAACTGACGAGAAGCCGGGTAAAGAACGCCAGGTGCAAATTTGCCCGTACCTTTGTTAAGAAATATCGATACATAGTCATCGCCCCAATTGCCCACTACTATGTCTTGATGACCGTCGCCGTTGAAATCGGCAACCGCGATCGACAAGGGCAAACCACCCGTCTCATAAATTGAGTCAAGGACTAACGCACCATCGCCCAAATTGTTCAGGACAAGTAGAAGTGAGCCACTGTAGTCAATACTCGCAATTTCGGGAAGTCCATCTCCATCGAAATCACCCGCCGCGATAGCCCGCGGCTGATACACCGGATAAGTAGAAGCGTCACCCAATGTGCCATCTTGGGATTGCAAAAGTACTGAAATAGAGTATGACCCTTCGTTTCCGACAACAAGATCACACCTGCCATCCCCGTTCATGTCGACTGCTATAGCCGACCTGGGAGCTTCCCCAACCACATAGTCACGCCGGGCAACATAGTCAGCTTGTTCGGCAACGACCGGTGCAACGCCCCAGAGCATAAGGACTGTCGAAGGGAGTAGAAAAGCTTTAAATATCCAGCACTTTGACTTGTTCATGCTGTCACCCAGCGTCATCGCTAAGATACTCCACGAATATGCTTTTTGCAACCCCCTTATTCGCGTGTAGTACTTGACCGGCTCTCGAATCTGCGACGGACTGTAGCGTGAAGTTCGACCCGCAGTTTTCAGATCTCGCGTTAAAGAGACTACTGGTCAATCTTCACGCTATCCGGCAGTTCATTCCGGTCGTCGGATTGGCGCGGGAAATGGCGGGCGAGCTCGACGCCGATCAGGTCAACCGCCGCGATGATGCCTTCGGCGTGCTTATTGGCTTTGAGCCCGGCCATGATCGTGCCTTGAGGAGTGTGCCAGTATTCTTCGGGGAGCTTTTCAGCGATGGCTTTGTCGGCCACCACCGCCGCGTGTGATTCCTCGAGTGAAATAAAAACAAGCACTCCGGTCTGACCCGATGTTGGCGCAAGTTTCGCAAAGTGCTCCAGCGCGTGCGTCCAGACCATAGCCCGTTTCCGCTCCGTCCCCATGAACAACCAGCGGTAACTTACATACACGACCACAAATCCGAGCACACCCCACAAGATTGCCTGGGTGAAATTGTAGTAGCTTCCCCAATCATCAGTATGGCTGACCCAGAGCGCGATAACCATCGCTGCTAACGCCCCGATCGACGCAATCCCGATTCGTTCCCACAACCAATGATGCGAGCGAGTAACAAAC
>CAYVWS010000323.1:0-1579 GCA_964455535.1 uncultured Ignavibacteriales bacterium
ATCGCTCGAAAAGACGTTCCCCGTCGATTACTTCTCGCGACCATATGATTCCCTGCCGATGCTGTCGTCGACTTCTAATCTAAGTCAAGTCGCTGCTGTGGTTTCAATCGCCGACGGCAACCTGACCACCCATTGGATCGAGTACGGCCGTGCGCGTTACAATGTGCCGGTTGTCGGCGCTGTCACTGGCGCGATGATGACGTCGTATGATCCGTATCTCGCTTCGGGTCAACTTGCCGGCATGGTTGGCGGCTTGCGAGGCGCGGCTGAGTACGAAACGCTCATCGGTCAGCGCGGCAGCGGAGCGCGCGGCATGCTGGCCCAAACAACGGGACACCTATATGTGATTGCCATGATTCTGATCGGCAATATCTTGTACTTTGTCGCCCGTCGGCGGGGGAAAGGCGGCAGATAACATGACGGTAGGAGTCTTCGTGGCCGGAGTTCTGACATTAGCGATCCTGAGTTTTCTCTATCGCGATAACCCGATCTACAAAGCCGCCGAGTTTCTCCTGGTCGGGGTCAGTATCGGCTACACGCTGGTCATTACCTGGTCGAATAATATCATGTCGAAGCTCGTCGATCCGCTTTCATCCGGACAATGGCATCTGCTGATCCCGCTTGCCTTCGGCGTCCTCATGTTTGCGCGCTTTGTTCCGCGCTTGTCATCATGGTCGCGACTGCCGCTTGCAGTCCTGATCGGCTCCGGAGCGGGCGCGGCAATTCCTGCGATGCTCCAGGCCCGAACTTTGACACAACTCTCCGATACCGTCACGCCACTGTTTTCAGAGGGCTTTGTGCCAGACTTTTCGGCGATCCTGGTACTTGTAGGGGTGATCTGCACATTGGCCTACTTCTATTTCAGCCACGAACACACCGGTCTTTTGGGTCGAACCGCCAAAGCCGGCACTATCTTTCTAATGCTCTTCTTCGGCACTACCTTTGGCTACACCGTCATGTCGCGCCTGTCGACTTTGATTGGCCGTGTCGAATTTCTCTTAAGTGATTTTCTGCATCTCGTCCGATGACCTGCCCACGCTGCAAATCGAGCATGCGCGAGGAAAAGCGCGTCTTCCACAAACAGCGCAAATGGATCTGCCCCGAGTGCGGCCGTATCCGATTCCAGAAAATCAAAAGTCCACGCCGCGAAAAACAGAAATAGGGAAGAAGACTGTGGAAGCGACGGGCGTTCGAATCGGCACTTCGGGATACTCCTTCGAAGACTGGCGCGGGAATTTCTATCCGAATGAGATCGACAAAGGCAAGATGCTCGACCACTACGCTCAGTATTTCGAAACAGTGGAGATCAACTCTACCTACTATCGCATCCCGCATCCGGTGGTCATTTCCAATATGCTCAAGAAAGTTCCCCCGGGATTTGACTTTATGGTCAAAGTGCCGCAGTCGTTCACCCATCAGCGCGCCGACCTCGAATCTGACAACGCCAAATTCCAGGCAGCGATCAAGCCGATGGCCGAATCGGGCCGCCTCTCCGGGCTTTTGGCCCAATTCCCTTATTCGTTTCGATTTGGACAAAACGAACTGGATTATGTCTCGATCTGCCGCGACATGGTTACCC
>CAYVWS010000324.1:0-1574 GCA_964455535.1 uncultured Ignavibacteriales bacterium
CGCCGCGCCCGCCTGCGAAGCACGCGCCATCGGGCTTTCTTCGACGCCTTCGATTCCTTCGCCGACCGGGCCGGATGCCGCCGAAGTCATTCCCATATTGGTCGAGTCAGCGTGTGAAGCGACCATGGCCGGTTGACGACGCGGCATCCGCTCTTCGGGCATCTGCACCTGAAGTTTGTAGACTAAGCCGACCGCTTCTTTGTCGATCGCGCCGATCATCTTCTCGAAAATGTTGAAAGCTTCTTTCTTATAAATATCAATCGGCTTGCCCATGCCGCCGTGGTAGGCGCGCAATCCAATACCGGTGCGGAGTTCATCCATCTCTGCCAGATGATCGCGCCAGTAGCGGTCGATTGTCGAAAGCACGGCGTAGCGCTCCAGCTGACGCATGATCTCTTCGCCGTAGGCGGTTTCTTTCTGCGTGTAGAAGTTCATCACCGCTTCGAGAACTCTGGACTTAAGTGACTCGCGCGTCAGTTTGGGGATATCTTCGTCGGCGAATTTCAGATTGAACAAATAGATCGTGCGGAGTTCGTCACAGAATCCCTTGAGATTCCAGTTTTCGGGGTACTCTTTCTCGGGGCAGTAGTCGTCGATAAGGCCGTCGAGCACCGACTCGATCAACTCGACGACTTCTTCTTTGATCGACGGGCGTTCCAGCGCCGCGAGGCGACGCTCATAGATCCACTTACGCTGGACATTCATGACGTCGTCGTATTCGAGCGTGTGCTTACGAATGGCGAAGTTCTGGATTTCGACTTTCTTCTGCGCCCGCTCGATAGCGCGCGTGACCATGGCGTGGGTGATGACTTCGCCTTCTTTCACCCCGAGCTTATCCATAATGACACCCAGGCGTTCGCCGCCGAAGAGGCGCATCAGGTCGTCTTCGAGTGAGAGATAGAAAAGCGATGAACCGGGATCGCCCTGACGACCGGCACGTCCGCGAAGCTGGCGGTCGATGCGACGGGCTTCGTGACGCTCGGTGCCGACAATATGCAAGCCGCCAAGTTCTTTCACCCCCGGGCCGAGTTTGATATCGGTTCCGCGACCGGCCATGTTGGTGGCGATGGTAATCGCGCCCGGTAGACCGGCGTTGGCGACAATTTCCGCCTCGCGCTGGTGCTGTTTGGCATTCAAAACATTGTGGGGAATGTTCGCCCGTTTGAGCATGCGGGAGAGCGTTTCGGAAACGTCGACGGAAACTGTGCCGACCAGTACCGGTCGGCCCTCGCGATACTTCTCTGTGATTTCTTCAACGATGGCGTTGTATTTTTCGCGGCGGGTGCGGAAAATCTGATCGTCCATGTCGTCGCGAATGACCGGCTTGTTCGGCGGAATGACGGCGACATCGAGTTTATAGATATCGAAAAATTCCTGCGCTTCGGTTTCGGCGGTACCGGTCATACCGGACAGCTTTTCGTACATGCGGAAATAGTTCTGCAAGGTGATCGTCGCCAGTGTCTGACTTTCGGCTTCGATCGTGACACCCTCTTTGGCCTCGATTGCCTGATGGAGACCGTCGGAGTAGCGTCGGCCGGGGAGAATACGGCCGGTGAATTCGTCGACAATCATCA
>CAYVWS010000325.1:0-1572 GCA_964455535.1 uncultured Ignavibacteriales bacterium
AAATCACTGGACCGTCTTCATAAAACCGCCCGCGACTCGCGTACGTCGAATTGGGGGTTGCACCGGGAGAACAAGTTGATAGGCACGATGCGCCTGATCGACTACAAGATGAATCTGTTCGGCAATCCGGTGGCCGCCGGCGGACTCAGCATGGTGGCCGTCGATCTGCTTCACAAAAAAGAAGCGGTCGCCAAAGAGATGGTCGAGTACTATCTGCATCACTATCGCGAGAAAAAAGCGAACTGGACTGTTCTCTGGCCCTTCCGGCCGGATTTTTACTATCAGATGGGATTCGGCTACGGCGGCAAGATTCATGTCTACAGCATCAAGCCGTCGGATTTGCCGAAAGGAAAGTCGAAAGCGAATGTCCGCATGCTGGGCGCCGATGACCTGGGGCGTCTGCTCGAATGCTACAGCCGCTATTATCCGACCACCAATGGCTTGCTTGACGAAAACGAAATCACTCTGCGCAATATTCTGGAATTCTATCCCGAAGTCCGTTATACCGGCGTGGAAATCAACGGCCGCATCGAGGCCTACTGGCGCTGGCGGTTTGAAACCGCGCATACTAACAATGTGCTTATGAATAACATGCGGGGGCTGGAGCTGGTTTATCACACCAGAGAAGCCCTCTCCGAATTGTTTACATACCTGCGTTCACAGTTCGATCAAATCAACAAAGTGATCGTGCGGACACCCGACCCGGATTTTCATCTGTTTCCGCTTGATCCCCGCGATGGCTCCGACCAAATGCTCGGCCCGATCTATCACCAGTCGCATCAGACGGGAGTCGGGGCGATGTATCGCATTGTCAATCTCGAAGGCGCCCTTCGCGAATGTGTGCACCACAATTTCAGCGGCGGCTCCGGTCGCGTGAAGCTCAACGTGCGCGACACGTTTTTGCCGGTCAACAACGGTTCAACCGTTGCCGTATTTGAAAACGGCAAATTGACCGTTGATGCCAATGCCAAACACGACGTGGAAGTTTCGCTCTCGATTGCTGATTTCTCGTCCCTTCTGTTGGGCGCGGCACGATTCAGAAGTTTGTATGATTACGGCAAAGCTGAGATTTCAGATACGGGAATGATCGCGACCGTCGATCGCCTTTTTCTTACCGATTGCCCGCCGGCCTGCCTGACGGCGTTTTGAGTTTTTGTAGGGCGGGTTCGTCATAAAGAAACCCGCCATTGATATCTCGTGCGCAGCAGGCATCTTGCCTACAATTATCATCTCCAACGAGAGTGTCACCCCGGCCAAGTCGCGGTTCGCACGCGCGAAACGTGGCGCCGAGCCGGGGCCCAGCCGGAGAATACAATTCGAGATGTTCATTTCAATCTGCCTGCTGGATTCCCGCTCTTCGGCGGGAATGACTGATGAAAGGGGCAAGAGCACAGGGCTCCTGCCCTACGTAATCCTGGAATTGTGGGCGGCAGGCTTCCTGCCTGCCCCTTTCGATGGTCTTGTAGGGCTGGTTCGTCTTTGAACCCGCCATTGGTGTAAGCAAGACTCGATGGAATTGTCTCTACGCCTGACTTACCAGCGCCACCGGAGCATCAAGCTCCAAACGGAAGC
>CAYVWS010000326.1:0-1568 GCA_964455535.1 uncultured Ignavibacteriales bacterium
CGGCACCAATCTGGTGCTGGGCGAGGCATGGCAGAGTATCGAACGCGAGGACGATCACGTGGTCACGGTCACGAAATCGGGTCGCCGCATCGTATCTGATCGACTGCTCTTCGCCGCCGGTCGCTGCGGCAATACCGAAAATCTTGGACTCGAAGGACTCGGCGTCGAGACCGACGACCGCGGCCTGATCAAAGTAAACGAACAATATCAGACAGCCGTGCCGAATATATTTGCAGTCGGCGATGTCATCGGGTTTCCGTCGTTGGCCTCGGTCTCGATGGATCAGGGCCGCATGGCGGCGATTCACGCCTTTCAGCCGTCGGAAAGCAACGGCGCGCTGAACAACCTGCTGCCGTTCGGAATCTACACGATTCCCGAAGTCTCATTAGTGGGCGAGACCGAAGAGTCGCTGGCCGGAGCCGGCCGCGACTACGAAGTCGGCATGGCCCGCTACTACGAATTGCCGCGGGGTCAGATCATCAACGACCACGACGGCATGCTCAAGCTGATATTCGACCGTCAGACGAGAAAAATTCTGGGCGTTCACGTCATCGGCGACAAAGCGACCGAGCTGATTCATATTGGCCAGGCGGTGATGAGCCACGGCGGCACGCTCGACTATTTCGCCGACACCGTTTTCAACCACCCGACATTGTCAGAGGCGTACAAAATCGCCGCCCTCGACGGTTTCGCCCGTCTCCAATCTCACTAAAAATTACAGAGGATTACGGTTTCAATTGCTGAATGCGCCGTCTGGCCGCGCCGGCATCGGAGTCGTCGCCTTTGGCAAGGTCGACATACCGCTGATATTCGGCCACCGCTGAATCAACCAGCCCGCGCTGATCGGCGATGCGCGCCAAAACCAGATGCGCGGTCGCCATCGCTGCATTGTTCATAAGTACAGACTTCGCCAGTGATTCGGCCTCATCGGTCTTTTTCAATTGATACGCGTAAGTCATCAGGTCGCCGGTGATATCATTGTCGGTAGGGAAGCGCTGGTGGGCGATCTGTGAACCGAGATACGAGCTGTCGACTCGATTGATTGCCCGGTAATATCTATAGAGCAGAATCTGATGCTGTTTGATATCCGGATCAAGCATGAGACAGGTATCGATTTGCCCGCGGGCCTCGGCTGGTCGTCCGAGCTGCAATTGCACCACGGCGAGCAGCGCTCGGGGTTCCGACCAGTACGGCTGTCGAGCCACCATGCGATAAAGCGACACCTGAGCATCGTTGTACTGGCCGTTGGCAACCAAGTCGCCGCACCCGCGCATATTAAGAAATTCCGGTGACTTTACGGGCAGCGATACTTCCCAGGTGTTGGCTCGATCGAGCTCTTTGCGATAAAAATACGAATCGCGAAATGACAATCCCGTCGTGCGGTAGAAAAAGTCTTTCCTTTCGGCGTAGCTCGCGGCGAGCGGATCAATCCAACTTATTTTGGTAAATGTCGGCGCGACCGAAAGAGGGAGTACAAGCGTGAGCGCGGCGCACATAAGATAGAATCGAGAAGATATCTTGCCGAGTAACTTAGCCCGGTGCAAGCAGAAAGCGAGCGCAATGCCGAT
>CAYVWS010000327.1:0-1563 GCA_964455535.1 uncultured Ignavibacteriales bacterium
TATTTGTGCTGACGCCATTGGCCTCATATCGAGTGGGAGCTTGCACGCTTAACGTAGTCCTGTTGCCGAAGTTTCGTAATATCAACCCCTGGAATACGCTCGGCGCCTATCTGACAATCAAAATCCGGTGAATTCGCTCCAAAGTAGGTCGGGTTGGCGAATTCGGCTGGTCATGCTTCCAGCTAAAGTCGAAAATCTGTCATTCCTGCGAAAGCAGGAACCCAGTATGCCGACCTCAGAAGAAACGTCTTGTCAATTAGGAGGTGGCTCGGCGCTTTCATTTATTGCCTTTCTCTCACCGGCTTCGCACCGAGTGGGTCGATCTGATCGTAGAGGTCGCCCCAATTCGGATTTCCCCTTTCGATCAATTCAAGTTTCCATCGCCTTTTCCATGCCTTCATCTGCTTTTCTCGCTGGATTGCCGACATCACGTCGTCGGTGGATTCAAACCACACGAGATACTTGCACCCATACTTTTGGGTAAAGCCTGGAACAAGCCCTTCTCGGTGTTGCCAAATCCTGCGGATGAGATCGTCTGTCATGCCGATGTAGAGCGTGCCGTTGCGCCTGCTTGCTACTATATAAACGTAGTACATTATCAACTTTCTGGGTCCCAGCTTTCGCTGGGATGACAGTCAATTGGATTTGACAAAAGTTACAGATGGCAACTGACACCCGATGTCAGTCAAACAAATCCAGTCATAAAAAAGCAGGCCCTTCGGCCTGCTTTCGAAAAATCTGAACTCCCTCCCCACCCCTACTTCAATTGCACCAAGTACAACACATTTCCATCGGGGTCGCTAAAGAAGGAGAGCATCACCGCGCCGTCATCGATGACTTCAGACGAAAACTTCACGCCGCGTGATTTCAATTCGCTGAAACCGGCTCTGATATCACTCACCGCCAAACCAATCTGCATCGCTCCCTCTTGGCCGGCTTTTGGTGTGTGCTTGCCCGGTGGGTGAAGGCCGATCGAGAGGCCGGGAAGTTCCACCATCGCAAAGTGACCGGGCGCGTGGTATTTGGTGGTCATTCCCAAAGTGCCGGTGTAGAATTGCATCGATTTTTCGACATCGGAGACAAAGACGGTGACAGAGCCGCCTGTGAACATTTGATTCCCCATTCCGCCCGGACGGGATTTGAATGCGCGCAATACATTTGTCGGGTAGTCGCGCGATTCGTTGACACGAATCACGAGCCAACCCGACTTACAAGACTACCGCCCCTGCAGCTGGTGCTCGGCGGGGATTGATTCGGCGGCGATACCTTTCATCGGTTCGCCCAAACCGTGCGAGTACTCGGCGATAACCGCGAAATCTTTGTAGTGGGTCGTGGCCGAGACAATTGCTTTGGCGCGTTTTTCCGGATCAGACGATTTGAAAATGCCCGAGCCGACAAAAACCGCTTCGGCGCCAAGATGCATGCACAGCGCAGCGTCGGCCGGTGTGGCGACACCACCCGCGGCGAAATTTGGCACCGGAAGTTTACCCAGTTTGGCTACGACCTTGACCAGTTCAAGCGGCACGCGATATTCTTTGGCGATACCGTAGTGTTCTTCGTTTG
>CAYVWS010000328.1:0-1537 GCA_964455535.1 uncultured Ignavibacteriales bacterium
GAGCTACGGGGGCAACGAGAAATGTCGAAACCTTGCCCTTCCGGCGATCGCGCCTTCGGCGCGACAAAGGATTTCGATCTACAAGAAAAGAAATCTATGCGGGAGATTTCGAATCAGCAAGCGCCGTTATTCGGAATCGTAGGAGATCAGATAGTTGACGTTATAAGCAGACAGGGCTTCTTTGAAGGGCAGGAAAGTCAGCCCGATCACGGCCGACACTCCCACAACGTTGCCGCCGAGCTGTTCCACCAGTTTGGCCGCCGCTTTGACGGTGCCGCCGGTAGCCAGCAAGTCATCAACGATTACAACACGCTCTCCCCTGCTGACGCCATCGGCGTGCATTTCGAGCGCGTCGGTGCCGTACTCAAGCGCGTATTCTTCGCGAATCGTCTTGAACGGGAGCTTCTTGGGTTTGCGTGCCGGAATGAAACCGAGGCCGAGACGGTCGGCCAGTGCGCCGCCCAAAATAAATCCACGGGCTTCGATGCCCACGATTGTCTGGGCATCGCGACGCTGTATGAATGCCTGCATTTCACCCAGCGCTTTGTCAAAACCGATGGGATTTTGAAAGAGGGTGGTAATGTCGTAGAAGCGTATTCCGGGCTTGGGGAAATCGGGAACTTCGCGGATGTATTTCTTCAGGTCGTCCATAATTATCAATGCGTTATCTCAAAGGTACGATATTGCCCCGTCGGCTCGCCATATTGAATATCAAGGTTTTCTACTCTGGCGGCGCTTGGCCCGAGTCGAAGATCGGCCGTAAGTTGCTCGATTCGCTCTGGGTCGCCTTCGACCCAGACTTCGACCGCACCGTCGGAACGATTCTTGACCGAACCGACAAGGGCTGCCTGCTGAGCGCGCTTGAGACAGAAATATCGAAACCCGACGCCCTGCACCATGCCTTTGACAATGATGCGGGCGGCGCGTTTGGTCATACCCGCTCTTGGGCGAGCTTGACGGCCATTTTTGCGGCCTCAAGCGGATCATCCATCTGGATGATTTCGTCACCGAGCTTCCAGGCGGAAATCGAGATCACCGGTTTCTCGGCCAGCAGTGCGAAGGCCATCTCGGTGAGCGTACCATACTTGCCGGGGAAAGCGACGACCACATCGGCGGTTCTCACCACCATGATGTTGCGTGCCTCGCCGAAGCCGGTTGGGATGACGTAATCAATATGCGGGTTGGCGTCGGCTCTATTTTCAGTGGGTAAGATTCCAATGGTGGTTCCACCGCCTTCTTTCGCGCCTTGCGCGGCGCCTTCCATGATTCCGCCCATGCCGCCGCAGACAAGTACAGCGCCCTGTTCAGCGATGTATTTTCCCACGACTCCGGCCATATCGCGGAGCTTTTTGGAGCATTTGCCGGCTCCGATCACGGCGATCATCGGTGTGCGTCCTTTGGCCATGTCAGTCCTCTTCCAATGTTAAAACCTGTTACACGTCCCCATGCAGGTCCCGGCAGGAGTACGAAGGCAGGAAATCAAGCAGCTTCCATCCTAAGAAATCGGGGCGACTGGATTTGAACCAGCGACCTCTTA
>CAYVWS010000329.1:0-1536 GCA_964455535.1 uncultured Ignavibacteriales bacterium
CAACGCGATGGCCCAGCTTGCCGAAACCTCGCAGGAGAAATTCGAGGATTTCTATTTCGATGTCTGCTGCGCCGACTACGCCAAGATGTCCAAGGCCGAGGACAAACTCGCCGCTTTGATGAACGCCACCGACAAGGTGCATATCAAGTCGCCGGGCACAGATTTGACATTCTCAATTAAGGGAATTCCGTCGGTCAAGTGCGACGGACACCGGAATATTCCGGACGGCGAGGTCTACACCGCGCCGGTGCGAGATTCGGTCAATGGGACCATTACGTTTAATACCCCGTCGCTTTATCAGGGCGTCGTTTATAACAAGATCAGCTTGACCTTCGAAAACGGCAAGATCATCAAGTCGACCGCCGACGCCAATGTCGATAAACTGCAGAAGATCTTCGACACCGACGAAGGCGCTCGCTACATCGGCGAGTTTTCACTGGGTGTAAACCCGTTTGTGCTGCATCCGATGAAGGACACGCTCTTCGATGAAAAGATAGCCGGTTCCATGCATTTCACACCGGGCCAGTGCTATGACGAGGCCTATAACGGTAACCAGTCCGCCATTCACTGGGATCAGGTGCTGATCCATCGCAAAGAATACGGTGGCGGCGAAATTTGGTTCGACGGCAAGTTAATCCGGAAGGACGGCGTATTCACCGACGCTGAGATGGAAAAGTCGTTCTCCCGCGAAAACCTCCGCTCGGCGGGAATGGAGTAAGCTATGAATATTTTGGACTACGCGATGCAGATGGAGCTCGACGGTCAGAAGTATTACGAGCAAAGCGCCCAGAAAATGCCGCGCCAGGAGTTGAAACAGATACTTCTGACATTGGCCGAAGAAGAAGTCAAACACTACCAGTTCTTCAAGAAGATGAAAGAAGTGGGCGCGGCAGGCGCCAAGAGTGTGATGGACGCGACACCTTCGGCCGCGCTGCAGGTCAAGAATGTCTTTCAGGCGCTGGTGTCTTCCGGACAGTCGACCATGTACGGCGAGGATGTCAGAGCGGTCTGGCAGAAGGCGCTTGAAGTCGAAGAAAAGGCCGAGCGATTATATCGCGAGGAAGCGGCGAAGGAGACCGACGAGTCGCGCAAAGCGCTTTTGAATCGCATTGCCGACGAAGAGAAAAGCCACGTCTATCTGGTCGACAATATGTTGTCGTTTCTTTCCGATCCGGCGGGCTTTACCGACTCGGCGAACTATCGCCATTTCCAGAGCTGGGAAGGACATTGAGAACCAGAAGAATGTTTAGACGTCAAGAGCGGCGGCAGCGCCGCTCTTTTTGTTTCCGATCTCGGTTATCAGCACTCCGGTCAGCACAATTGCCCCGCCGACAAAGAACGACAGTTGCGGCCTCTCCCCCAGAAAAAGCACGGCTACCGATGTCGCAATCACCGGCTGGAGATTCTGGAAAACGGCGATCCGCGACGCAGGGAATTGCTTGAGCAGCCAGATCCACAGGATATACGCCGCGACCGATGTGCCAAGCGCCATATAGACAATCGACAGCCAGGCTCCCGAACTCGCCTGCGAATAGT
>CAYVWS010000330.1:0-1528 GCA_964455535.1 uncultured Ignavibacteriales bacterium
ACGCTTCGATTCCGTCCCGGCCGACCAGATGGCGATCACCTGCCGCATCAACACAGTGACCGGGTCGGGCAACATCGTCAGAGATGCTTTCGAACTTGCCAAGCGCGAAGGCCGCAAATCAGTCACTGTTGTTGAAAAACCGAATGTCTTGCGCGAAACTTCAGGACTTTTCGTACGCACTGCACGTCAAATCGCCAAAGAGTACCCCGGCATCACGATGTACGAAGCGAATATCGACGCCATGTGCATGTGGCTTCTGAAAAATCCGCATGATTATTCTGTTATTGTAACGTCGAACATGTTCGGCGACATCATCTCCGATCTCTGCGCGCAATTGGTAGGCGGGCTCGGCTTTGCGGCCTCCGGCAATATCGGCGACAAATATGCAGTCTTCGAGCCGACTCATGGTTCCGCGCCCAAATATGCCGGCCAGTATAAAGTCAATCCGATGGCGATGCTTCTCACCTGCAAGCTGATGTTCGACTGGCTGGGGGAGAAGGACAAATCGGCCAATCTCGAAGGCGCCATCGCTGCCGTGATCAAAGAAGGCAAAGTCCGCACCTACGACATGGGCGGCAAGAACTCGACTTTGGAAATCGCCCAGGCCGTTGCGGGAAAGGTGTGATCTGTAAATTGGGTTGTGATGTCCCCTGCCGAGTGTGGGGGACACACTAGCCGACTATTACCGGTTATGTGGCTCCACCGTGTCTTTGCTCTCATAGCCTCCGCTTTACTTACCCTCGGCATCTTCATGCCCTTTCTCGGTGTCCGCTATTTCAAAGACCAATCGTACTGGCAGCTCTCCAAGACCGGCGCGATCATTCTGATGGCGCTGGCGGTCATCTCGATTGTCATCGCAGTGTTCCGGAAATTCAGCTGGCTCTATCTCACCGGCATCGCCGCGGTCGGCTTGTTGTTCTACTCCATCAACGAGGTCAACAATCGTAAGGCGAGTATGCTGGCTGACGTGGCCCAATCCCTCGACGGTTCCCCGCTTAAGGGATTCGGTGTCGGATTTGTAAAGTCGGTTGATTACCGATACGGTTGGGCGGTGATGCTCGCGGGTGCGATTTTTCTGATACTGGTACCGCTGATCGGCAGTCGTCTCACGCGCCGACAGAAAGCAGTTGAATAACGGCTACTTCGCGCCAAGCTGGCCGCGCTTGGTCGAGGTAAACTGCTCAAGACAATTCATGAACGCGGTTTCGGCTTTCGGGCGGATAGCCGACGGGGCAATTGATAGTTCGAAAATTAACAATTCGGTAGAGCCGAAATAATAGGCCGTCATCACATTGGGGATGAATTGCTTCTTATTGTCCAGATAGAACGCGGTTAGCTCGTCACCGCTTCCGTTGTAGACAGAATCAAGCTTGCGAATCTCAAGCTCCCGGCCGAAATGTTCACGTATCGAATTGGTATCATTGGCCAGTACATTTTCAAATGCCAGCGATCTTACTTTGTAGATGTTGACTCCGATAACCACCGGAGCCGCGCGATACGTGCTCGTATCCGGGATAAACGCAAACGA
>CAYVWS010000331.1:0-1509 GCA_964455535.1 uncultured Ignavibacteriales bacterium
GCGGCTGTTTGGTGGTAATGTCGAAGGCGTAATTGGCGGCGTCGACCGTGTACGGGATCTTCTTGACCTCATTCCCCAAACACGAAACCGCTTCGCCGATCGACGACAGCAATCCCGCGCCGTAAATTTTTGAAGCATTGAGTTCGCCGATCAGGCCGTATTCGACCGTCCACCAGTGCAGACGCGACAAACGGGCCATCTCGGAGGGCTCGCCCAGATTCGCCTGTCGCTCGACAACCAATTTCTCAGCCAAATCGATTTCACTCTGCGGCGTTTCGGGGGCTTCTTTCAAAATAGAAAGACGGCGGATCGCTTCGTAGAGTTCGAAATCTTTGCGTGACGACATCGCTTTGGTCCCGATCTCGCCGAAGCGCTGCAAGTAAGCCGCATACGGGCCGTCGACGATAATCGGCGCATGACCGGCCGCTTCGTGGACAATATCCGGCGCGGGGGTATATTCGATATGATGTATCTGCCGCATGTCGCAGGCGATCACCAGCACTTTGTACGCCTGATATTCCATGAAGGCCGCCGGCGGGATGAATCCGTCGACCGCCACGCACCCCCAACCGATCTTGCCGAGAATATCATTCATGTCCTCGATGCGCGGAATCGCCTCGGTATTGATGCCGGTATTCAGCAGCCCCTGAAAATAGACACGGTGGGCATGGACTCTCAGTATCCTGATCGCCTGACGCATGACATACCGCCAGACCGCATGATCGATCGGGGTATAGCGCTCCCAATCCTGGATGACAATGAACTGTTTGAGGTGATTGGGGAGTTTGACCAGTTGGGGATACTTGTTGATGTCAAACCCGGTCAGCGTCGCCTCGGCCGTTTTCATAGGCCATATTCCTTTGTGTGCGGCATATTGCGTTGTGACAGCCGAATCAGACGGCAACCGGGCCAGCCAACCGACCGTCATGGTCTTAATAGACCGAATATATCCCTGTCAACTACTCGCGGCAAGCCGAAACCTTGCACCGCGCTGGGCGTTCAAGCGGGTAGATAGCGACGGAAAGGAGACTTGGCCGGTCTTTTACCCCGGACAATCCCCTTGCCGTCGGCGGGCCGGACGGGTATTTTTGCCTCGGTGCGGATATAGCCGCACTGTGAGTTTGCACAAAGGAGCATCGATGGATAACCCAATCGGGATTCGGAAATACGATTACATAGAATTTTATGTCGGCTCGGCCAAGCCGTTTGCCTGGTGGCTGGCCAAGGCGCTGGGCCTTCAGTTCACCGGCTACTGCGGACCGGAAACCGGTGTGCGCGACCGGATGTCGTTTTTCATGACCAAGAACGACCTCAAGTTTGTCGTGACGTCAGGATTGCAGCCGTCGACGTACGATGTCTGGAGCTTTGTCAACAAGCACGGCGATGGTGTCAAGCGGTGGGCGGTCGAAGTCGACGATGTCAAAGCGGCCTTCGACTACGCCGGCAAGCACGGCGCGGTGATGGTGCGTCGACCCGAGAAATTCGAAAATCATCACGGGTATATCGAAG
>CAYVWS010000332.1:0-1501 GCA_964455535.1 uncultured Ignavibacteriales bacterium
GTTTCCAAAATGCTCGCGCGATGACATCGGCTTTTTCGTAGGTATTCGGGCCCGACACGAGAATTTCGCCCGAGGCCTTCCAACCGTCGTCGAACGACATCGAGACTTTCAAGAAATCCGGCTCCGGTTTGCCTTTGATCCCCCACACTCTCACGCGATCCTTGCCGATCTGTTTGAGTTGAATCGTATCAAAACGCGCGATGCCGTCGGGCGAGATGTAATTCGACGGATCCCCCATCTCATACACCAACTGCTCTTTGACTGTCTTTCCCGAAACAAGCCCGCCGGTATTCTTGTGTTTGGTGACGACAAACTCGCCCGAGTGTGTCATCTCGATAATCGGATAGCCGATATTGTCGAATGATTTAACATCGGTCCAGTCGCTGATATTTCCGCCGCTCGCTTGCGCGCCGCACTCGATAATATGTCCCGCGACAATTCCCGCCGCCATCTTGTCCCAGTCATCCATCGCCCAACCGAATTCGTGGATCATCGGCGCGAGGGTGATACCCGTATCGGTGACGCGTCCGGTGACTACGATTTGACACCCCGCGTCGAGCGCTTTAACCACCGGCTCGGCGCCGAGATAGATATTGGCCGAGGTAATGCGCGAGCGCACCGCAAGGAAATCCTCGCCGGTTTCCATATTGGCGAAGCGTTCGCCTGCGGCGGTGAGTTCATACAAGTTGTTGACGATATCGTCGCCGTAGACCACGCCGACTTTGATCTTGAGCCCCATCTTGCGGGCCATCTCGACAATCTTGCGACCCATGCCGATCGGATTGATACCGCCGGCGTTGGAGATCACTCGCACATTTTTCTTGGCGATGATCGGCAGACATTCCGAGAGTTGATCTAAGAAGTCGACCGCGTATCCAAGATCAGCGTTGGCTTTGCGCTGACGCTGCAGGATCGACATGGTGATTTCCGCCAAGAAATCCATGGTGATATAATCAGGCGGGCCGCCTTCGAGCTGACGTTTCAGTGCGCCAAGGTCATCCCCCCAGTACCCGCCGGCATTTCCGATACGAATGAGTTTTTTCAAATTATGTACGTCGTCCCTTCATATCTGTCGTTGCGAGTGTCACGCGTCTCGCGTGACCGAAGCAATCTCACCTCAAACTTGTAGGTCGAAACCCCTGCGAAGTCCTGAGTCCTCGAAGGGCGGTTTCGACATCTGTCATTGCGAGCGAGTGCGCGAGCGTCGCAATCTCTCTTCTGTCTTTGGTGCCCCACCGCTCGCGGTGAGATCCTTAAATGTCATCGCCTATTCGATTGGCAGAACCACTTCGCTTCGCTCGGGTTCTGCCCTACAACTCTCCGTTGGTCAAGCGCCCTGGCGCTTGACGCGTTGATACATAAGTGTCAAGCCGCAGGCGGCTTGACCTACAACTTCTTCCCGAAACGATTACCCGCGCTTACAATCTATCAGCCACTCTCGATGAGCGCGTTAGCGTCGCCCTGAGCGGAGTCGAAGGGCGTGGTTACCATCCACCTAATC